>NZ_JBXWOP010000004.1:0-261972 GCF_059610965.1 Ruegeria sp. CDSB136 | reverse complement strand
GCCGTATCCACGATCATAAAATCAACCGGCTCGACGAATTGCTTCCCTGGAACTGGCTGCCAGCATCTGCCGAAAACTGCAAGGCGGCCTAAATCGGGCGGTTACGAAGCAACTGCAAAGCGAGACCTAGCTAAGGAAGCTAGTAAGGCATCGCGCCGGGTCAAAACTCCTAAGAAGAAAGCGACTACTGCTGCTGTACCGAAGCCGAGGCGCGCCAACATACTAGGTGCAGAAAAATCCATCATCGAAGGGATTCCGACAGCGAGCTTGGAAAGGCTGTTCGCGCTTTGGGTGCAGAATGTGCAGCGCGTAGGAGACCAAGAACAACGTTTCAAACACGAAGCCGCAAAACGTATCATTGTGGCAGTAGAAAAGGAATGGGAACGTAGGCTTCCGTATAGCTTTCATTGCATAGCACCTTGTTCTAAAAGAAGAAGAAAAGATAACTATCCCGACTGAGCTTATCGATTTTCCGGCTTCAGGCAAGGTGGTAGTTTCGACTTCGGTGAAAGCCAGGAAGTATTGAGACTAGTTGTGGTGGCACGCCAGCAGTTGAGAAGAACTGCCCCTAAAGTGCCCCTAAACCCAAAATCGGCCCCTGGCCCAAAAAACAAAAAAGCCCTCAAGTCATTGCGACTTAAGGGCTTTTTATGGCTCCGGCGGTAGGGATCGAACCTACGACCAATTGATTAACAGTCAACTGCTCTACCGCTGAGCTACGCCGGAATTGAGGGCCGTATAGCAACCTCGGATTTCGCCGTCCAGAGCAGAACGACCGGAAGAACGAAAATTCTTTTCGACTTATTCTACCCTGTGAAAACAAGCGTCGGCCGACAATTTTCCTGTCGGACGGACGCACGATTTTCCCCAAAGATCAACGAGATGCGCAAAAACATTCCGCTCGGCTGCCGGCAGAAGTGTTTCTGGCGTGTCGGTGTAGATCCGTATGGCCAGCTCACGGGCGGTGCCAGGGTTATGGCTGAGCGTCTGCAGTATCTGGGCTTCACGGCTTCTTCGGTGGCTGATCAGCCAGTCCAACCGGGCGGCGGGATCGGCAATGGGTGAACCATGTCCCGCGTGAAAGACAGACCAGTCACGGGCACGAAGACGTTCACAGGCGACCATGAAGTCGGTCAGATCCCCGTCCGGTGGAGACACCAGAGAACTGGCCCAGCCCATCACGTGATCCGCTGTAAAGCACACATCACCCCAGGCGAGCGCGATGTGGTTTCCCAGATGGCCCGGCGTATGAATAACCTCGACCTGCCAGCCGTCGCCGTCAACGGTTTCGCCGTCTGCCAGTTCGACATGCGGGCGAAAATCCCCGTCTATTCCTTCACCACCGCCAACAAGGTCGTTCTGCGCAAGTTCGCGCATTACGTCGCTGCGCCCAGCCTCGGGGCCGCCAAAAGCCAGAATCGGCGCACCGGTGCGGGCGGACAAAGGGGCGGCGAGGGGAGAATGGTCCAGATGGCTGTGGGTGACAAAGATGTGGCTGATCTTCTGCCTAGGGTTCAGCGCGCCCAGAATGGCGTCGAGATGCGGTTCGCTGAGGGGGCCGGGATCGATAACCGCGATGTTGCCTGAGCCCAGCAGATAAGTATTGGTCCCGCGATACGTCATCGGTGACGGGTTTGGAGCTACGATGCGTCTGAGGCCGGGTTGCAATTGCTCGGCCTGTCCTGTCGGCGGGTCGAAATCGTCGGGGGCTTGCATGGGCGATGTGCTCTTTCTCTTGCCGGTGCGGCTCGCTAGGTTTAGCGCATGTCAACGCATTGGCTCAAACCATATATGCCGCGCAGCCTGTACACCCGGGCTGCCTTGATCATTGTTCTGCCGGTCGCTGTCCTGCTGCTGGTGGTGGGAATCGCGTTTCTGCAAAAACACCTGGAGGATGTCACCGCGCAGATGACGCGCGCGACGTCGCGTGAAGTGATGCTGGTGACCGAGGCCGTTGAACACGCCGAAACGCAGCAGCAGGTGTTGGCTGCGATACGGCCCGAACTGGCCACGCTCGAAATGCAGCTTCGGTTTCTTGACCTGAACGAACAGCCCGATGTCGGCAGGCGGCGCTGGTACGATTTCATCGCGCCTCAGGTGGAAGCGGAATTGCGAGCGCTGATTCCGAATCTGACGGCTGTGGCCCTTCCCAGCGGTCACGAAGCCCGGCTGTACCTGGATACGGACCTGGGACTGCTACAACTGACATTCGACCGTCGCCGCCTGTCACCTACAACACCACATCAGTTGATTGTTACGATGGTGTTCTTCGCCATAGTGATGACAACGATATCTTTTCTGTACATGCGTAATCAGCTGCGACCGATCACCCGGCTGGCAAACGCGGCCCAGGCCTTCGGGCGGGGCAGGGTCGTGCCGTATTCACCCGGAGGCGCCACCGAAGTTCGCGCGGCCGGAAGCGCCTTTCTGGACATGCGCGCGCGGATCGAACGTCAGATGGAACAACGTACCCTGATGTTGTCCGGGGTCAGCCACGACCTGAGAACGCCGTTGACGCGTCTGAAACTGGGTCTGTCGATGTTGCCCGAGGATGAAGCAGCGCCCCTGTTGCAGGACGTGAATGAGATGCAATCACTGCTGGATGCATTTCTGGAGTTTTCGCGGGGTGCCGCCGAGGGCGCACCGGAAGAAGTGAACCCGGAAATCCTGCTGCGGCAGATTGTGGACGATGCACAACGCGCCGGGCTAGCGGTTGAACTGGTTTCAGTCGAAGGCGGAGGAACCGTGATGTTGCGCCCGACGGCATTTCGGCGCGCCGTTGAAAATCTGATCGGTAATGCGGTTCGCTATGGCAACAAGGCAGAGGTCAGTCTGACCCTGACGCAGAAGTCGTTGCGGGTCAGGGTCGAAGATGACGGACCCGGCATCCCTGCGGAACAGCGCACCGAGGCGGTCAAGCCCTTCACCCGGCTTGATCCGTCCCGGAATCAAAACAAGGGCAGCGGCGTGGGATTGGGGCTGGCGATTGTGGCCGACATAGCCCGCGCGCATGGCGGCGTTTTGCGGCTGGCCGAAAGCAGCCGACTGGGCGGACTGTGTGCGGATATCATTATTGGACGGTAACGGCAGTTCCGGCGCGAATCGCGGCTACGATTGCGGAGGGCTTCCGGACCGGAATCTTGAAACTGCGCTCTATGGGAAGAATACCCGGTAACCTTTGCCTTTTCGGTCTTCGTTTCATATTTCGGCTGAAAGCAAATTGAGTGCCTTGGCCGGCCGTCGGTAATGCAATAGCGTTACACCGTTGACATTGTCCGGGCATTCCCCGAATTACTTTGGGAGGCAAGGGCCGTTAGCTCATCTGGATAGAGCGCCAAATTCCTAATTTGGAGGCAGCAGGTTCGAGTCCTGCACGGCTCACCACTTTTCCGGTATTCACCCTCTCGCAGCGCAAGGTTTGGCACAACTGACTAAGGTTATGATTCTGGACCGCGAATCGGAACTATTGTTCCTTGTCCAACTAACACCCGAACAGTACTTGAACGTAATATGAGGAAATCCACTCTCCTAGGGGATGAGGGACTTGAACCCCCAACCAAAGCGTTATGAGCGCTCTGCTCTAACCAATTGAGCTAATCCCCCAGGAACACGCGCTACGTACAGCAATGTTATCGGCACGCCAAGAGTGTTCAGTGCTCAATCTGAAATTCTTGGCGTTCATGACATCCGGCGGCGTTCAGTGACACACCTGTTGCGCCTGACCGTTGCAACGCGCGGCGCAATCGAATAACCCGCGCGAATAGCATTCAGGAAGGGTTGGCCATGACAGCGGGCAAGAACGGAATCACCTATGCTGACGCAGGTGTCGATATTGATGCGGGAAACGCATTGGTCGACCGCATTAAACCTGCGGCCAAGCGGACCAATCGTTCCGGAGTGATGAGCGGCCTGGGCGGGTTTGGCGCCTTGTTTGATCTGAAAGACGCGGGATACACCGATCCGATCCTGGTGGGTGCCACGGACGGAGTTGGAACGAAACTGCGGATTGCCATTGATACTGGCGTTGTCGACGGCGTGGGCATCGATCTTGTCGCCATGTGTGTCAACGACCTGATCTGTCAGGGGGCCGAGCCGCTGTTTTTCCTGGACTACTTTGCGACCGGCAAGCTGGATACCGATACGGCCGCTCGGATCATCGAAGGTATCGCTGAAGGTTGCGTTCAGTCCGGCTGTGCCCTGATCGGTGGTGAGACGGCGGAAATGCCGGGCATGTACCCGGAAGGAGATTTCGATCTGGCCGGCTTCTCGGTCGGTGCCATGGAACGCGGTGCACATCTTCCGGCAGGTGTGCGGCAAGGCGATGTTCTGCTGGGACTGGCGTCCAATGGGGTGCATTCCAACGGGTATTCGCTGGTGCGCAAACTGGTCGAGATGTCGGGCCTGGGCTGGGATGCAGATTCTCCGTTTGGTGACGGGTCGTTGGGCGAGGCATTGCTGACCCCGACTCGGCTTTATGTGAAACAAGCACTGCGGGCGATCCGGGCCGGGGGCGTACATGCGCTGGCCCATATTACCGGTGGCGGTCTGACCGAAAACCTGCCTCGGGTTCTGCCCGACGATCTGGGTGCCGAAATCGATTTGAGTTCGTGGACACTGCCCCCGGTCTTTGGCTGGATGGCTCAGGTCGGCGGCATTGCCGAAGCCGAGATGCTCAAGACTTTCAACTGCGGCATCGGCATGATCGTTGTCTGCGCCGCTGACCGTGCTGATGAATTGGCAAACCTGTTGACTGAAGCCGGAGAAACCGTTTCCCGCATTGGCACCGTTACCGATCAGCCCGGTGTGTCCTATTCCGGTAAATTGCTGTGAGCCATAAGCGCGTCGCCATCCTGATTTCCGGTGGCGGATCGAACATGGTGTCTTTGGTTGACAGTATGACCGACGACCATCCGGCGCGGCCCTGTCTGGTTCTGGCCAATAACGCGCAGGCCGGCGGTTTAAGAAAGGCCACGGATCGGGGCATTCCGACCGCTGTGGTGGATCACCGCCCGTTCAACGGTGATCGCGCCGCTTTCGAAGCCGAACTGTTGAAACACTTGCAGGAAGCACAGCCGGATATTGTGTGCCTCGCCGGATTCATGCGGGTGCTGACCGGCGATTTCGTTTCCCAGTTTCAGGGCAGGATGCTGAATATCCACCCCTCTCTGCTGCCCAAGTACAAAGGTCTGGACACGCATGCCCGGGCCATCGCGGCGGGCGACGCAGAGCATGGATGCTCGGTGCACGAAGTCACCGCTGCACTGGATGACGGGCCGATACTGGGACAGGCGCGAGTCAGGGTCGAAGCAGGCGATACGCCGGAATCTTTGGCGGAGCGCGTGCTGGCCTGGGAACACAAACTGTATCCTGCCGTGCTGAGAAGGTATGCAGAAGGCAACAGGTCGCCAGTTCTGCTACCGTGATCCGCTGTGGGTGATTTACACGCGGCTGTTATTCTGCCTATGGTTTGCTCAAAGGCTCGGGACGAGGTCAAAAACGGGCTGTTGAAAGAGCAAGAGCAAGAACAGTACGGCGAATGAAAACCCTGACAACGACGCAAGAGCTGGCCGCATTCTGCAAGGCCGCGGCGGACTTCCCTTATGTCACCGTGGACACCGAGTTTCTGCGCGAGCGTACCTATTATTCGAAACTCTGCCTGGTTCAGCTTGCCGTCCCTTCCAACGACGAAGACAGCGCCGTTCTGGTGGACCCACTGTCGGATGGGCTGTCGCTTGAACCGCTTTTCGACCTGTTTCGGAATGAGGACGTCGTCAAGGTGTTCCACGCTGCGCGTCAGGATCTGGAGATTTTCTGGGTCGAGGCGGGTGTCTTCCCAAAACCCCTGTTCGATACGCAGGTGGCCGCAATGGTCTGCGGATTTGGCGAACAGGTCGGCTATGAGACGCTTGTGCGCAAGATTTGCCGACAGGGCGTGGACAAGACTTCTCGCTTTACGGATTGGTCACGGCGCCCGCTGACCGATGCGCAAAAGACCTATGCGCTGGCGGACGTGACCCACCTGCGTCAGATTTACGAACATCTTGCGGCTGAGCTGGAAAAAACACGCCGCAGCCATTGGGTGGCTGAAGAATTGCGCACCCTGACCGAGGCTGGCACTTATGAAATGCGGCCTGAGGAAGCTTGGAAGCGTGTCAAAACGCGCACGAATTCGGCAAGATTTCTGGCTGTCGTGCGTGAGCTTGCCAAGTTTCGCGAGGCATACGCGCAGGAAAACAATGTGCCACGCAGTCGCGTGTTCAAGGATGACGCATTGATCGAGCTGGCATCGACCAAACCGAAAACGGCATCAGATCTGGGCGGTTCACGTTTGTTGCTGCGCGAGGCGCGCAAAGGCGTAATTGCCAACGGGATTCTGGCAGCGGTTGAAACGGGTGTGAATTGCCCTGCGTCGGATCTGCCGCTGGTCGACAAGGCGCGCGACAACCTCAAGGTCAACCCGGCGCTATCTGACTTGCTGCGGGTTCTGCTGAAGTCAAAAACCGAGAGTTCGGGTGTGGCGGCCAAACTGATTGCAACCAGTTCCGAGCTGGATCAGATCGCTGCAGGCGAACGCGAACTGCCAGCCATGTCCGGTTGGCGGTTTGAGGTATTTGGTGAAGACGCCCTGAAACTGTGTGAGGGCAAGATCGCCCTGGCCGCCAAAGGGCAGGTCGTGAAGGTCGTTTCCCTCTGACGCCGATCAGCGCCGCCGCGATTCCAACGTATTCTGCTGGCCAACCACCCGCACCAAACGGATGGATTGCAGATCCTGCAGGCTGACATTGATCGCGTCCGAAACCATCCGGGACCGCTCGGAGCCCTGACGCGTCTGGGCTTTTGGGTAATTTACCCGAAAGCCGAATTCCAGAACGCCGTTTTTCGAGTTCTCTTCACTAACAACAGGAACCAGACGCGCATTGAAGGCGCCCTGGCGTATTGCCGTGCCGGATGCATAGACAATTGCGCCCGAGGGTGTTGGATCTATCCTCAGTTCATCAATCCTTGCCAGCAGGACGCTCGTATCCGCTTCTTCGGGGCGGGAAAACAGGCCGGTTCCGGTGCGTTGCTTCGGGATAAGCGCATTGGCTTCGTCGACCGGAACTTCCTCCGGTGGGGGCGTGCCCGGACCAAACCAGTTCGAAGGGTTCGCCCGAGAATCGCGCCAGCTATTGCAGGCAGACAGGGTCAGCGATGCGACCATTAGAACGGTGAGTGTTTTTTTCATGGTCTCAAAGCCCTGAGCAGTAGTTCCGACAATGGGTTAGCGCAATTTCAATGCTTTGAAAAGCCGGACTGGGACTGGACAGACGCGCATGCTCGGCATAGGTCAAAAAAGCGAAGGTAACAAAAGGACCGCGGCAACATGGCAACGCCTGCCTTTGAAGAGATCGTCGAGGATTTCGAGTTCCTTGAGGACTGGGAAGACCGGTATCGTCATGTCATCGATCAGGGCAAGGCGATGGAACCTCTGGACGAGGCGCTGAAGGTTCCGGCCACAAAGGTTCATGGATGCGCCAGCCAGGTCTGGCTGCATCCGATGATTGACAACGGTGTTTTTCGTTTTGATGGCGACAGCGATGCGTTGATCGTGCGCGGTCTGATTGCGGTGTTGCGGTCGTTGTACAATGGGTTGCCAGTGCGTGACGTGCCGATGGTGGACGCCGGCGGGGAACTGGCGAGATTGGGTCTGAATGATCATTTGTCAGCGCAACGGTCCAACGGCCTGCGTTCGATGATCGAACGGATTCGCGACGTAGCGCGGGAAAACGCCTGATCGGGACGGGCGAGGGACCAGCCCGGGCGCCAAGGTGTTGTCAAACAGAAGAAGACCGGGCTGCCCAGTCTGCCAGCGTGGTTTCGAGATCTCCGTACCCGGTAAACCGCCGCTCGAATTCCAGGCCCATGCGGTCGGCGCAGTCGCGCGCGCGAGCGGTCAGGTCGGGGTCGTCGGTTTGTGCCTGGTACACCAGCTTGGTGTAGTTGCCGAAATACATGTCGCGCAGTTCAGGGTGCCGATCGAGGCCCAAAGGTTTCCAAATGAACGCATCAAACTGGCGGGCCAGAAAGTCGGTTAGATAGAAAGCCGTGGTTTCATCCTCACCGCGCGCCTCGAACCGGGTGTTACCTTCGAAGAAGGAATAGCAATGCGGTCCCTGAACCATTTCGACACCCAGTTCGGCGCACGCCTTTTGCAGAAGCCCTCCGGTTCCGCAATCGGCGTAGACAACAAAGATCCGGTCATAGTTGTCGCGATGTTTGGCGATGGCGTCCTCAACGGCCCGAGTGATGCGATCGGGGTGGATGTGCAGGATGGCGGGCAGGCAGGTCAGCGCCATGTGATCCCAGCCGTTACGCTTTTTCAGATCCAGTATTTCACGTGCCAGCGCGCCGCAAGCCAGCAAAAGGATGCGCCCCTGCTTTTCATCGCCGGAATAGCCTTCGGTTGTAAGGCTGGCATCGTCAGGTAGACGGTCCTGTTGCATTGCATTGCCTCCCGGGCAGTCCTTTGATCAGAAAAGGCGCGATCCATCCATGTGGCAAGCCTTGTCGCGAAATCGAGTTGCAACACGGCAAGAATTGCGACCGGGCGAACAAAAAAAGCCGCCCTGTGGCGGGCGGCTTAATGAACTCAGTCCTGAGCTTGTCAGCCCGCCATTTGATTGTGCTTGCGCGACACAAAGTCCTTGGCGGTTTCCACAGCCACGGCCGCATCGCGGCAATAGGCGTCTGCGCCAATCGCTTTGCCGAACTCTTCGTTCAGGGGGGCGCCGCCTACCAGAACAATATAGTCATCGCGAACGCCCTGTTCGACCAGGGTGTCGATCACCACCTTCATGTAAGGCATTGTGGTGGTCAGAAGGGCCGACATGCCCAGAATGTCCGGCTCTTCCGATTCCAGCGCTTCCAGGTAGTTTTCGACCGGGTTGTTGATGCCGATGTCGACCACGTCAAAACCGGCACCTTCCATCATCATCGACACGAGGTTTTTGCCGATGTCGTGGATGTCGCCCTTGACGGTTCCGATCACCATCTTGCCCACGCGTGGGGCACCGGTTTCGGCCAGCAGCGGCTTCAGGATCGCCATGCCACCCTTCATCGCGTTTGCAGCCAGCAGTACTTCGGGAACGAACAGGATGCCGTCACGGAAGTCATGGCCAACGATGGTCATGCCGCCGACCAGCGCTTTGGTCAGAATGTCGTAAGGGGTCCATCCGCGTTCCAGCAGGATGTTCACACCTTCTTCGATTTCTTCTTTCAGGCCGTCATAAAGATCGTCGAACATCTGTTCGACAAGTTCGTCGTCATTCAGTTCGGACAGGACGATGTCTTCCTCATCGGACATGGGGCATTTCCCTGAGCTGTGCGGACCCTTGGCCCGTGGTGGCGTTTTTCCCGTTTTGACCATTTTGCCGCAGTTCGACTGTGACGATTGCGACGTCGGCCGTTCCGGGACCGACTTATAGGTTAAATTATTGACCCGCCCGAATGAATAATTTGCAGAATGATCCTGCAACTCATTCAGATTATGGCAAAGCCACGGACCTATGGCCTGACTCCGGATTCCATCGCTGTAGCGCGGCGATAATTTGGCGGAAATCGATGCTTGTGTCGGGGAAAAGCTGCATCTAAATTGCAATGGAACAAAAAGAGAACAACGGGATGCAGCAACCTAACATTCGTGGCAGAGGTGTCGCGACAAACGCAACGGGGCGGTTTGAACGGTTGCAAACCATTGCCTGCGATGACGGTTGGGACATTGAAGAAGATCTTCCGCCCGTACGCACGGAGTTGCGAGATGAATCCGCCCGTAGCCTGATCACCTATAACCGGTCGCCGGATCTTTCGTTCGACAGATCGGTTAACCCTTATCGTGGGTGCGAACATGGGTGCGTGTATTGTTTTGCTCGCCCGACTCATGCCTACCTGGGATTGTCGCCGGGCTTGGATTTTGAAACCCGTCTGATTGCGCGCCGCAACGCCGCCGAAATCCTGCGGCGCGAGATGTCATCCAAAAGCTACCGGGTTGCGCCAATAGCAATCGGTACGAATACCGATCCCTATCAGCCGGTCGAGAAAACCCGTTTGATTACAAGGTCGTGCCTGTCCGTTCTCAAGGACTTCCAGCATCCGGTCGCGGTTGTCACCAAGGGTGCGCTGATCGAACGAGATCTGGATATTCTGGCGCCCATGGCTGAACGCGGATTGGCGTGCGTCGGGGTTTCTTTGACGACGCTGGATGCGCAACTGTCCCGCAGGCTTGAGCCTCGTGCACCATCGCCACAGCGCCGCCTGCGGATGATCCGGCAGTTGGCTGGGGCAGGGGTCCCGGTTCGTGTCATGACCTCACCGGTCGTGCCCGGGCTGACAGACCACGAGCTCGAAAACCTGCTTGAGGCCGGGAAGGAGGCCGGGGCCGAGTCCGCCAGCTGGATCATGCTGCGCCTGCCACGGGAAGTCTCGGAGCTTTGGCGCGAATGGCTGTTGGAGCATGAGCCGGCACGGGCGAACAAGATCATGTCATTGTTGCGGGACATGCATGGAGGACGTGAATACGACCCGCGTTGGGGTCACAGAATGCGCGGCGAAGGTGAATATGCGCAGATCATCGCCAAACGCTTCAGGCTGGCGACCAAACGATTGCAACTGAGTACCCGAACAACGCCCTTGCGGTGTGACCTGTTTGAACGGCCGCCTCAGGCTGGGGACCAACTAAGCCTGTTCTAACGAAAAACGCCCCGGGCAGGCCGGGGCGTTCTGCGAAAATAGTCAGCTGCGATCAGCGGTTTTCGATATCCACATAGTCGCGCATTGTTTCGCCCAGATACAGCTGGCGCGGACGACCGATCTTGTTCTGAGGATCGGCAATCATCTCTTTCCACTGGCTGACCCAGCCAACGGTGCGGGACAGCGCAAAGATCGGGGTGAACATCGAAGTCGGGAAACCCATCGCTTCGAGAATGATGCCCGAGTAGAAGTCGACATTCGGGAACAGCTTCTTCTCGGCGAAATACGGGTCATCCAGCGCCTGCTTTTCCAGCGCCTTTGCAACCTGCAGTTTTGGGTTATCTTCGATACCCAGCAGGTCCAGAACCTCGTCCGCCGATTGCTTCATCACTTTGGCGCGGGGGTCAAAGTTCTTGTAGACGCGGTGGCCAAAGCCCATCAGGCGGAACGGGTCGTTCTTGTCCTTGGCGCGGGCGATGTACTCCGGAATACGATCCACGCTGCCGATCTCTTCCAGCATCTCAAGACAGGCCTGGTTGGCGCCACCATGCGCAGGACCCCAAAGGCATGCAACACCCGCTGCGATACAGGCAAACGGGTTCGCGCCCGAAGACGAAGCCAGGCGCACGGTCGAGGTCGAGGCGTTCTGCTCGTGATCTGCGTGCAGCGTCAAAATCCGGTCCATTGCTCGGCTCAGGATCGGGTTTACTTCATATTCCTCTGCCGGCACTGCAAAGCACATGCTCAGGAAGTTGGACGCATAATCAAGATCATTACGCGGATAAACGAAGGGTTGGCCGATGTGGTACTTGAACGCCCAGGCGGCAATTGTCGGCATCTTGGCGATCAGACGGTGCGACGCGACTTCACGCTGGTGTGGGTCCGAAATGTCGGTGGAATCGTGGTAAAACGCCGACATTGCACCAACAACGCCCACCATGATCGCCATCGGATGCGCGTCCCGGCGGAAACCACGGTAGAAATACTGCATCTGCTCATGCAGCATTGTGTGCCGCGTGATCGTGGTTTCGAACTTCTCCAGATCCTTTGCGACCGGCAGTTCCCCGTAGAGCAGCAGATAGCAGACTTCGAGGAAATGCGACTTCTCGGCCAGTTGGTCGATTGGATAGCCCCGATGCAGCAACTCACCCTTTTCGCCGTCGATGTAAGTGATCGTGCTGTCGCAGCTTGCGGTCGAAGTGAAACCGGGATCATAGGTAAAGACACCCGCCTCGCTGTACAGTTTGCGGATATCGATGACGTCGGGCCCGGCGGTCGGCGAATGAACCGGCAACTCATAATCCTTGCCATGGACATTCAGAGTGGCTGTTTTTTTGCTGTCGGTCATCTTTGTCCCTTCCTCAATCATGCGCTGGCCGGATCACAGTCCGACCTTGCGGCGACGGCTGTACGCAGGCGTACAGACCGGGTGTTAGCCGAGCAGCGTTACCCGAATATGAAGATTGGGTTTATTTCGCTGCATCAGAAAGCCGTGCCAGGGTCTCATCCCGTCCCAGCACAAGCATCATGTCAAAAACCGAAGGCGTTACAGCCCGACCTGCCAGCGCCGCCCGCAAGGGACCGGCCAGCTTGCCGAACTTGAGTCCCTGAGATTCAGCAAACGAATTCAGGGCGTCCTCCAGCTCGCTTCGCGTCCAGCTAACATTTTGCACGTGCGGCGTCAATTCTCTCAGTATACCATCGGATACAGATGAAAGAGCTTTTGCCGCTTTCTCATCGAGCTCGATGGGACGTGACGTCAGAACAAAATGTGCTTTTTCAAGCAGTTCGGGGAAAGTCCGTGCCCGATCCTTGAGGCAATACATCGCACGCTCGAGATCACCACTTTGTGTCGCGCTGAGAGCAGGTTCGCCGGCGGCGGCCAGGTAGGCTTCGATTTCTTGCCGCAGCGCAGCATCGTCCGAAATCGCGACGTGCTGGCCGCACAGGTTTTCCAGCTTTTTCAGATCGAAACGGGCCGGGCTTTTGCCGATACCGTCCAGGTCGAACCATTCTTTGGCCTGTGCATCGGTGAAGAACTCATCATCTCCGTGGCTCCAGCCCAGGCGCGCCAGATAATTGCGCATTCCAGCAGCAGGATAACCCAATGCCTGGTATTCCTGTGCCCCCAATGCGCCATGGCGTTTGCTGAGTTTCTTGCCGTCAGGCCCGTGAATCAGCGGGATGTGGGCCCAGACCGGGACATCCCAGCCCATCGCCTGATAGATCATCATCTGGCGGGCAGCGTTATTAAGATGGTCGTCGCCACGAATGACGTGGGTCACGCCCATATCGTGATCATCGACCACGACGGCCAACATATAGACGGGGGTGCCGTCCGACCGCAGCAGAACCATGTCGTCCAACTGGTCGTTGCGTATGGTTACGTCGCCCTGAACCTGATCGTGGATAACGGTGCCGCCTTCCTTCGGGGCCTTGATGCGGATCACATACGGCGCGTCGGGGTGCGAGGCCGGGTCAGCGTCGCGCCAGGGGCTGCGGAAAAGGGTCGATTTTCCCTCGGCGCGCGCCTGTTCGCGGAAGGCGGCGATCTCGTCCTGTGTCGAGAAACACTTGTAAGCCTTTCCTTCGGCCAGCAATTGCAGCGCAACTTCGGCGTGGCGGTCCGCGCCCTCGAACTGGCTGATCACATCCCCGTCATGATCCAGACCCAGCCAGGCCATGCCCTGCAGGATGGCTTCTGTTGCTTCCGGGGTCGAACGTTCACGGTCGGTATCCTCGATCCGCAGCAGGAACTTACCGTCACGTCCCCGCGCATACAGCCAGTTGAACAGCGCGGTCCGCGCGCCACCGATATGCAAAAAACCGGTGGGGGAAGGGGCAAAACGGGTGACGACCTGATCGGACATTGTGTTGATTAACCTTTTGGTAACCGTGTCGGGTTTAGTTTGGCGCCTGTCTAACGAGCCCGAAGGACGGGGGCAACCATGCGCGTTCTTGCACGGATTGAGGTCGCGCTGCGGAACCAGAGTGGGTCTTTGTTCCACTGGTCTCCGGTTTGTCTGGCCGCAGGCGTTGGCCTGTACTTCAGTTTGCGGTTCGAGCCGGACCGGGAGCTGTATGTTTGGGTGGCTGGAATTGGCTTGGCAATCGGGATCCTCGGGGTTCGGTTGCGGTCCGGCTGGGCGGCGTTGGCATTGGGGGGTGCGCTGATCGCTGGCGGGTTCATTCTTGCTGGCGCGCGTTCCCACATGGTGGCAGAGCCGGTCCTGTCGTGGCGTTACTACGGCCCGGTCGAGGGGCGGGTCGTGGCCCTGGATCGCTCTGCGTCGGATGCGCTGCGGGTCACGCTGGACCGGGTACGATTAGGGGATCTACCCGTGAACAGCAGGCCCCGGCGCATCCGGCTTTCTTTGCACGGTAGTGTGGGGCCTCTGGTTCCGGGGCAACGGATTATGACGACGGCTCATCTTTCGCCACCCCAGGGTCCGGTGGAACCTGGCGGGTTCGATTTCCGCCGACATGCATGGTTCCAGCGCCTGGGGGCCGTTGGATACACGCGCGTTCCATTACTTACCACCGAAGCGGCGACAGTAGGTGACAGCCAAATTTGGATCGCGTCCTGGCGGGCCACGATTTCGAGCAAGGTTCGTTCAGTCCTGCCCGGTGAGGTCGGAGGATTTGCCGCTGCCGTTACAACAGGGGACCGCAGCGGCATGGGGCAATCCACGCTTGAAAGCCTGCGGGCCTCGAATCTGGCACATCTACTTGCGATATCCGGCCTGCATATGGGGCTGCTGACCGGGTTCGTTTATGTGATTTGCCGTATCGGGCTTTCTTCGGTTCCTCCATTGGCATTGCGCGCACCAGTTCGAAAGCTGGCAGCGCTTTGCGCTCTGTTCGCCGCCGTGATCTATCTGCTGCTTTCCGGTGGAAATGTCGCAACGGAAAGAGCCTTTATCATGGTTAGTGTCATGTTTGGGGCCGTGCTGATCGACCGGCGAGCGATCTCTCTGCGCACAGTAGCGGTAGCCGCATTAGCAGTATTGGTTCTGCGCCCGGAATCTTTGCTGAGCCCGGGCTTTCAGATGTCATTTGCTGCCACTACAGCCCTGGTTGTTGTGTTTGGTGCATTGCGAGATTTTGGCCCGCTCCCCGGTCCCAAATGGCTTAGACCGGTTGCAGGAGTCCTCTTGTCATCTGCAATTGCAGGCCTGGCAACTGCCCCGATCGGCGCGGCGCATTTCAACACGATGTCGCACTACGGGTTGCTGGCGAACGTTTTGTCGGTACCTGTGATGGGAACAATCGTGGTCCCATCGGCCGTGGTTGCGGCCTTGCTGTCACCCTTTGGGCTGGAAGCACTAGCGTTAAGCGTCATGGGAATCGGCCTGCGCTGGATTTTGGGCGTTTCCGAATGGGTGTCAGGGCTGGAAGGCGCGCAGGGCTTTATCGCCAGCCCACCAGACTTTGTGCTGCCGGTGCTTGCGCTGGGTGCTTTGTGGTTATCTCTGTGGCATGGCAAGGCAAGATGGGCCGGTGTGGTGCCCGTTGCCACGGCTTTTCTATTGTGGGGGCAGGGGCATCGCCCCGAGGTTCTTATCGCCGATTCTGGCGCGTTGGTTGGTGTGATGACCGAGAACGGTCGGGCGTTAAGCAAGGCGAAAGGAAGCGGCTTTGTCGCGTCGGTCTGGCTTGAGAACGACGGTGACGGTGTTGATCAGGTGCTTGCAGCCGGAAGGTGGCCGCAGACGGATAAAAAAATCGCCCGATATGACCTGAAAGGCACTGAACTGGTACATCTGTCCGGCAAAAAGGCGGTTCAACTGTTTGATGAATGCAAATCCAACCAGATCATCGTGTCTGCTTTTGAACTGTCGTTGAGCGGGGGATGCCAAATCATCGATGCTGGGATTCTGCGACAGACCGGCAGCCTTTCCATCTCGGGTCAGACTGTGCGAACAAGCTCGGAACTGTCGGGCCAAAGGCTATGGTCCCCGGGCAGGCCCGGGAACTCCTGAGCGGTCAGTAAGTTCGGATCAGGCCGACGAGTCGCCCCTGAACCCTGACTTTGTCCTCGGGCAGAACACGGGTTTCATAGGCCGGGTTTGCGGCTTCCAGCGCAATGGCTTGGCCACGGCGGAAGAACCGTTTCAATGTCGCTTCCTGCTCTTCAACCAGGGCCACTACGATATCGCCGTTGTCTGCGGTCGATGTTTCCCGGATTACAACTACGTCACCGTCGTTGATCCCGGCATCGATCATCGAGTCACCGCGAACCTCAAGCGCATAGTGTTCGCCCTTGCCGGACACCATCGTGCCGGGAACCGCCACGCGATGCGATACATGGCTGATCGCTTCGATCGGGACACCAGCAGCGATCCGCCCCATGACCGGCAATTCCAGTGCGTCGACGGAAACAGGTTCGAAATTCGCAGGGCGCGGGCCCGCTGGTTTGTCACCTTCAATCACACGGGGCGAGAATGCGGCCGTGGGTTCACCACCGAGACTTTCAGGCAGCTTTACGATCTCGATCGCGCGCGCCCGGTGGGCGAGGCGCCGAATAAACCCGCGTTCTTCCAATGCAGTGATCAGGCGATGAATGCCGGATTTCGATCTGAGGTCCAGCGCCGCCTTCATTTCATCGAAACTTGGCGGAACACCGTCCGACTGCACGCGTTTGTGGATGAATTCCAGCAAATCCAATTGCTTCTTGGTCAGCATTGCTCATACCTCGATGCTCATGCGTTTTCTTTTGTTCTACGCATGTTCACGTTTTGTGTCAACGGATTTGCCGTTTTTCAGATCGGCAGGTATTGAACCTCGTCACCTGTATCGCGTGCGGGATCGTGCGGAGGGCGAACGATCAGCGCATTCGCCTGTGCCAGAACACTAAGCAGGGAACTGTCCTGATCCGCACAGGCCCGGATACCGTTTTCGTCCCGAACGGCGCGCATATAGTGTTCGCGCGGGCCGTTGTCCCCTACTGGTTCAGTCAGTTTCGCGGATCTGAGCGGTTGCAGCGTCTGCTCCAACCCCAGCATCCGTCGAACCATGGGAGCGAGGAACAGGTAGCCACATACCATGGCACTGACCGGGTTGCCCGGCAGACCCACCATAGCTGCATCCCCTAAACGTCCTGCCATCAACGGTTTTCCCGGGCGCATACGGATTTTGTAGAAGGCGCGCTGCATCCCAAGACCTTGCGAAACGTCAGACACCAGATCGTAGTCGCCAACCGACGCACCACCAATCGTAACCACCAGATCCGCTCCTTTCGCCAGAGCGAACGCGGTTTCAAGTGATGAGACCGTGTCCTGTGCGATCGGCAGAACGCGCACCTCGGCACCCAACCCCTGCAGCAATGCATGCAAGCCAAAGGTGTTGGAGGCGATGATCTGATCCGGGCCGGGTGTTTCGCCGGGCATCACGAGTTCATCGCCCGTCGAGATCAACGCGACAACCGGTTTGCGTGTCACCGGAACGACCGGGATGTTCATGGCAGCCATCAGCGCCATGTCTTCGGCACGAATCTGGCGCGGCGCGGTGATTTTGGCACCGGCTCTGAAATCCACTCCGGCAGGACGTATGTTCGTTTTCTGACCAGGTGTATCCGTTATGGTGATCAGATCCCCCCGGCGCTCGACATCTTCCTGAATGACCACGAAATCGGCACCATCCGGTACTGGAGCGCCGGTGAAGATCCGAACGGCCTGTCCCGGGCCGACAGTTCCTTCGAAACGTTGGCCTGCTGCCGATTCACCCACCAGTTTGAACATGGCATGAAGTTCGACTTCGGTCGATTTGACGGCGTACCCGTCCATTGATGATGCCGCGAATGGAGGCTGATCACGCGTGGCTGCTACATCTTGATTCAGAACGCGGCCTGCGGATTGGGCAAGCGGTACTTTTTCGACCGGCAATGGTTCAACCAGGTCAAATAGCAGTTCCCGGGCTTCATTAACGGTGATCATTCCGCCTCATAACGCCCTGATTTTCCTCCGTCTTTCAGAATAACGTGGATGCCTCCGATCTCCATCGCCTTGTCCACGGCCTTAGCCATGTCATACACCGTCAATGCAGCGGTAGACACGGCGGTCAACGCCTCCATCTCGACGCCGGTCTGGCCGGACGTCTTAACCGTCGCCTCAATCCGTACACCCGGCAGATCGGGATCAAGCATCAGTTCCACCGATACTTTCGTCACAGGCAGGGGGTGGCACAGAGGGATCAGGTCTGGCGTCTTTTTTGCACCCATGATGCCCGCAAGGCGCGCAATACCCAGGACATCACCCTTTTTGGCCCGACCTTCGGAAATAATTTCAAAGGTTTCCTGTGCCATCCTGATGTGGCCGGCTGCAACGGCAATACGGTCCGTTACGGCCTTGTCCGACACATCCACCATATGCGCCTGACCCTGAGCGTCAAAATGGGTCAATGGCATCACATCACCCCGGGAACCAGAGGACGCGCCAACAGGGTGCGGGTCGCTGCCTCGACATCATCCTGACGCATCAGGCTTTCGCCGATCAGGAAGCAGCGTGCGCCGTATCGGGCAATATCAGCCAGATCTTCCGGCGATCCCAGACCGCTTTCACAGACGATGGTTCGATCGGCCGGAACCAGCTTCGATAGTCGCCGCGTTGTGTCAAGAGTGGTCTCGAACGTCTTGAGATTACGGTTGTTTATTCCGATCAAAGGGCTTTTCAAAGCTGCCGCGCGTTCAAGTTCTGCCTCGTCATGTACTTCGATCAGGACGTCCATGCCCCAATCGAATGCGGTCTGTTCCAATTCGGCGGCCTGAGAGTCCTCGACGGACGCCATGATGATCAGAATGCAATCGGCACCAAGCGCGCGGGCCTCAATCACCTGATAGGGGTCGTACATGAAATCCTTGCGCAGAACGGGCAGGGATACGGCCTCGCGCGCCTGAACAAGATATTCCTTCGCGCCTTGAAAACTGGGGGTATCGGTCAGAACAGAAAGGCAGGCGGCACCACCATCCTCGTACGCTTTGGCCAGTGCGGGAGGATCAAAATCCGGGCGGATCAACCCTTTCGACGGACTGGCTTTCTTGATCTCTGCGATCAGCCCATACCCAGAACGCGCGGCGGTGTGCAATGCTTCGGCGAACGCACGAACTTCGGGTGCTTCGCGTGCCTCGCTTTCCAGCGTTTCCAGTGCCTTATTCGCCTTATCTGCCGCAACCTCTTCCAGTTTGTAAGCTTTGATTTTGTCCAGAACGGTCTCGGTCATGCGGCTTCCTGTGTAATTCGGGCAAGAGTTGTGATTTTTTCCCGGGCTTTGCCGCTGTCGATACTCTCAACGGCCATTTCTACGCCGTCGCGCAAGTCACTTACAGCATCCGCAACGACAAGCGCTGCAGCAGAATTCAGCAGAACGGCATCACGATAGGCCGATGGTGCGCCATCCAGCAGGGCGCGGAACGCAACTGCGTTTTCTTCCGGTGTGCCGCCAAGGATATCTTCGAACGGATGCACGGGCAGTCCGGCATCTTCGGGGTGCAGTTCGACCTCCTTAACGGTCCCGTCTTCCAAAGAGGCAACCCAACTGACGCCGGTGATTGTCAGTTCATCGGTTCCGTCCGAGCCGTGAACCAGCCAGGCGTGCTCCGCCCCCAACAGGCCCAGGGTTTCGGCCATGGGCCGGATCAGATCGCGGCTGAACGCGCCGGTCAGCTGCCGTTTTACTCCGGCGGGGTTCGTAAGCGGGCCGAGGATATTGAAGATCGTTCGTGTGCCAAGTTCCTGTCGGCTTGGCATCACATGGGCAATTGCCGGATGATGCATGGGCGCCATCATGAAGCCAATGCCAGCTTCTTTCAAAGCTTTTTCAACTGTTTGCGGACCGACCATCACGTTGATGCCCAGTTGCCCCAGCGCATCTGCCGCACCGGATTTAGAGCTGAGATTGCGATTGCCGTGTTTTGCCACAGTTACACCTGCGCCCGCCACAACAAAGGCGGTTGCGGTTGAGATGTTCAGCGTACCCTTGCCATCGCCACCGGTGCCAACGATGTCAATTGCCCCGGGTGGTGCTTTGACGGCATTGCACTTTGCGCGCATGACGGCGGCGGCCGCGGCGTATTCATCCACGGTTTCACCGCGTGTGCGCATGGCCATCAGCAACCCGCCAATCTGACTGGGCGTGGCTTCGCCATCAAAAAGAATGCCAAAGGCCTGCTCGGCCTCGGCACGGGTCAGTGGGCGGTCGGCCGCGGCCCCGATCAGCGGTTTCAGTGCGTCGCTCATGCGGGGACTTTCAGTTCTTGCAGGAAGTTTTTCAACAGTGCGTGCCCATGCTCCGATGCGATGGATTCGGGGTGGAATTGGACGCCGTGGATCGGCAAATCCCGATGCTGCAGACCCATGATGGTGCCGTCCTCCAGTTCGGCCGTGATCTCAAGGCAATCAGGAAGGCTTTCGCGCTCCACGATCAGTGAATGGTACCGGGTTGCTTCGAACGGGGAAGGCAGGCCCGAGAAGACCCCTTTGCCTGTGTGGTGCATGATGCCCATCTTACCATGTACGATCTCGTGGCACCGCACGACTTTCCCGCCAAAGACCTGTCCGATGGTTTGATGTCCAAGACAAACACCCATCAACGGAGTCCGTGTCTCGGCGGCCGCCTGCGTCAGGGCCAGACAAATCCCGGCCTGATCCGGGTCGCAGGGACCGGGGCTGAGCAGAATGCCGGCCGGGTTCATGGCCATTGCCTCCTGCACGTCCAGCGCATCATTGCGGCGAATGACCATTTCGGCACCGAGTTCGCCCAAATAATGTACCAGGTTGTAAGTAAACGAGTCGTAGTTGTCGATCAGCAGCAGCATTTGGGCACTTGTCTCGGCTTGGGCATTTCGGGCTGGCGATGCAACCACGGGCCACGGTATAATGTCGGGACATACATGCTCAGGCTTGTGGGGCAGCGTCAAGGGGACATCCCGCAAAGGACGGACCTGACAGGGAATTGCCGCAGCAGACGGCGCAGAAGCGATCGACGCAGAGAAAGACGAGAGGCAAAAGAAATGGGCGGATTTGTCGGAGGAATAATCGCCGGTGCGGTTGTCGTGCTGGCTTTGGGCGCGGTTCTGTCGTTGAACACGCCTTTGTCGTCAAAACCGGCCGTCTCAACGCACGCACCCGAACCTGCGCCGCTCGAGGATTCGGTGTCGACGGCCGATGCACCGGATGCCGGAACCGACGCCGATCTGGTCGAACTTCCGCCTGAAGCACCGGAACCCGTCGATGAACAATCAGATTCCCTTGCTGGGGTGACAAATGTCGACCCCACGCCGGATACGCAACCCGTCGTAGGAGAGAGTGAGCCCGCAATCGAAACGCCGGACGTAGCGCCCGAACCTGAAGTTGCGGTTGCCCCGGACGCACCTGTTGCACCACCCGCTCCTGCGATTCCCGGCGGCACGCCACAGGTCGAATCTTTGCCTGAAGTGGCCGATACCGCGCCGGAGCCTCCGGCACCACCAGCCGAAGAAGTCGCTGTTCTGGAACCGGAAGCAGAGCCTGCACCACTGCCGGGCACGCCGGAAGAACCGAAGGTCGAGAACCCGTTTGAAAACAGCCCCATTGCCGTGGAAGGGGATGAGGATACCCTTCCTCGCAATCTGCCCCGTATCGCAACCTTGCCGCAGATCGGGGGCGATCAGCCCGCAACGGCGGGCTCGACAATTGGCAGGCGCGTGGTTCCCTTGACTGAACGGGACGATCCTGTTGTGGAAGCCGAAGAGACCGAGCAGGTGCCGGTCGGAAAACCGATCGAGGCATACGCGGCCAGCTTCGAAAACCCGGAATCCAAGCCCTTGATGTCGATCATCCTCATTGACGACGAAGGCGCATTTGGGGCCGAGGCTTTGCGTGATTTTCCCTATCCGCTGAGTTTTGCGATCAGCCCGTCGGATCCTGACGCCGCTGAAAAGATGGCGCGCCACCGCGAGGCCGGTTTTGAAGTAATGGCCATCGCGGACTTGCCGGAAGCCGCAAATGCACAGGATGCCGAGGTGTCTTTGGCGGTCTGGTTCGAGACGCTGCCGGAAACGGTGGGTATTCTGGAAGGTGTCAACACCGGCATTCAGGGTAATCGTCAGGTGGCGGATCAGGTGGCGGCGATTGCGGCCGGAACCGGGCGCGGTCTGATCACGCAGGACAACGGTTTGAACACGGTTCAGAAACTCGCCGCCCGCAACGGGACACCTTCAGGTGTCGTGTTCCGCGACATTGACGGAGCAAGGCAGGACCCGAAGATCATGCGCCGCTTTCTGGATCAGGCCGCATTCCGGGCCGGGCAGCAGGGAACGGTTGTGATGCTGGGACGTTTGAGACCAGAAACGATTTCCGCACTGCTGCTGTGGGGGCTTGAGGATCGCGGCAACCGCGTTGCAATGGCACCGATCTCGGCCGTGATGTTGAAAGAAGTTCAGTAAACGTCAGGGAAAATTCAATAAAAGGCGGCTGGTCGGTGGATCGCCGCCTTTTCTTTAGCTGTTTCCTGATCCCGTAAATCGGGCGGCGTCCGCCGCAGCGCGCCGGATCGCGTTCGATTTATGGACCGTTTCCATATATTCAGCCTCGGGGTCGCTGTCATAAACAACACCGCCGCCGGCCTGAATGTACAGTTTCTGGTCCTTAACGATTGCCGTCCGCAGGGCGATGCACATGTCCATGTCGCCGCCGGCGCTGAAATATCCGACGCCGCCGCCGTATACACCGCGCTTTTCGGGTTCCAGTTCATCAATGATTTCCATCGCGCGCACCTTCGGGGCACCCGAGACCGTGCCCGCAGGCATCCCTGCAAAAAACGCGTCCAGCGCGTCTTTGTCCTCTGCCAGTTCGCCAACCACGTTCGAGACGATATGCATCACGTGGCTGTAGCGTTCGATGATGAACTCTTCCGTGGGGCGCACGGTGCCGATTTTGGAAACGCGCCCGGTGTCATTGCGGCCCAGATCCAGCAGCATCAGGTGCTCGGCCAGCTCTTTCTTGTCGGCAAGCAAGTCGACCTCGTTCGCCTTGTCCTCTTCCGGCGTCGCTCCGCGCGGACGGGTGCCGGCGATGGGGCGGATCGTAACTTCATCCCCGAAGACACGTACCAGAATTTCCGGGCTTGCGCCGACAACCTGAAATCCGCCGAAATTGAAATAGAACATGAACGGCGAAGGGTTTGTGCGCCTCAGGGATCGATACAGCGCAAAAGGCGGCAGCGGGAATTCCTGTGTCCAACGCTGGGCCGGAACCACCTGAAAGATATCGCCTGCGCGGATATATTCCTTGGCCTTCTCCACCGCTTCCATATAGCCGGATTTGGTGAAGTTCGAAACGGGCGGGGCGATCTCATGCGCGTCGCCCAGATCCCTGGATTCGGTCGGCATCGCGCGTTCCAGATCGCGGACAGCATCCATGACGCGTTCGGCAGCCTGCGCATAGGCGGCCTTGGCGGATTGACCTTCGCTGACCCAGGCAGGGGACACGACCGTCACGTCGCCTTTGACCCCATCCAAAACCGCGATCACCGACGGGCGCAGCATCACCGCATCCGGCAGGCCCAACGGGTCGGGGTTCACATCCGGCAGGTATTCGACCAGCCGCACCATGTCATAGCCAAGATAGCCGAACAGGCCCGCCGCAGCCTGCGGCAGTTCTTCAGGCAGGTCGATGCGGGATTCGGCCAGGAGCGACCGCAGGTTGTCCATAGGATTGCCGTCCTGCGGCACGAAGGCGTCCGGATCGAACCGGGCAGAGCGGTTCAGCGAGGACGTCTTACCATGGCAATGCCAGATGAGGTCCGGCTTCATACCGATGATCGAGTAGCGCCCGCGGACTTCGCCCCCCGTGACCGATTCCAGAACAAAAGCGTCCTTCTGAGCCCCCGTCAGTTTCAACATCAGCGAGACGGGCGTGTCCAGATCGGCGGCCAGACGGGTATAGACGACCTGATTCTCGCCTGCCTCGTAGGCACGCGCGAATGTGTCAAATTCTGGGGTCAGGGCCATGTCCGCTCTCTTTTAGTAGCTCGCCTGCACGGCGTTCAGCGCACGCTGATCAATAACCGGGCGGGCACGAGTCTGGGCATCGCGCACATAGGCGTCAAAAATGTTCTGAGCCAGCGCCTGGTTCATCTGGACTTCCAGCGCGGCTTTCATCTGGCGCAGTTCGTCGGTTTCAGCCGGCGGCAGCAGTTCGTCCAGCCTGACGATCAGGGCGGCATCATTGCCGGGGACAACCCGCAACTCACCCGGCTCCATTTCAAAGACCTGGGTCATTAATCCGACCGGAGCGTCATCGAGGAAAGCGGTGCGGGTCAAGGCGTTTTCTACCCGGAACGGCAAACCTGTAGCGGCAAAGTCGCCGTCGGTCGCCAGTCGGGTCAAGACAGTGTTGGCCTGATCCTGCAGGGCCTTGCCTGTTTCAGCCTGAACCCATGCCTCGGCCACACGGTCACGGGCGGTCTCAAGCGGTTCAGGCCGCTGCGGCAGAACCTCATTCAGGCGCAACGCGAAAATCGAGCCGTCTTCGAGAAAGCCGATTTCGGGGAAGTCGCCTTCGCGAACGGCTTCGGCGGCGGCGCGAAAGCCCTCATACGCGGCGACACCTTCTTCGTTTTCACGGGTCCAGTCGATCTGGCCCAGTTCCATCTCGGTTTCGCCTGCCAGTTCTTCCAGGGTGGCCCCACCGGCAAGCATGTCGTTGATGTCCTCGGCCTGCGCCTCGATCAGACGCCGTGCACGCTCGGCTGCCAGTTCCTCGCGCAGGTCAGGGGCAGCGTCTTCAAACGGGATGTTGTTTGCTGCCAGTGATCCGTTGATCCGGAACAGCGCAGGGCCAAACACGGATGGCAGAGGTCCAACCACCGCATCAAGATCTGCCCCAAAAACAGCAACGGCCGCTTCGCCGAGGTCTTCGCGGGTCACGTCGCCCAGATCAATATCGCTCAGTTCGAGCTCGCGATCACGCACGAGTTGTTCAAATGTCGTGCCGCCGACCTCGATCTGCGCCATGGCATCCATAGCGGCCGCTTCGTCCGAAAAGGCCAGCCGTTCGACGAGGCGTCGTTCCGGTTGCTGGAATTCGGCGATGCGCTGATCATAGAGGCTGCGCAAGGCGTCGTCCTGGATTTCAACGGTGTCGAGCAACATTTCGGGCGACAGGATCGCGTACGTCAGGCGTTTGGTACGGGGCAGGGTGAAACGATCCGTGTTTTCGTCGTAATACGTTTTCAACTGCTGATCCGTGGGTTCAGCAATCGGTGCGGTCAGGGCCTCGGCCCCAAGTGTCGCGACGGTAAAGCTGCGCCTTGCACCGACATAGTCCGTCAATACGTCCGACAGCGTTGCGGGCATTACGACGCCGCCGACAACCGCCCCCTGGACAATGGTCCGCGCGGATTCCTTGCGAAGATCAGCTTCGAACTCGGCATCGGTCATCCCCGCCTGTTCCAGTTGGAACTGGTAGGTCTCGCGGTCGAAATTGCCGTCCACGCCCTGAAATGCCGGGATCGCGACGATTTCCTTCTGCAGGTTTTCATCGCCAATCGAAACGCCCAGCTGAGCCACCTCGTTGTTCAACGCAGCCAGAGCCGTCAGACGGGACAACGCCAGTTGGCCGAGCCCCATCTCCTGTGCCTGCGACATTTGCAGGGCCTGACCTGTCTGGGCCTCGACCGCGCGGATTTCACGCTGCAGTTCGCGCACATATGCGTTGATAGGGACCACTTCGTCGCCGACCTGCGCCACCGTCCGCACCGTACCGCTGAGGTTTACGGCGCCGAACCCTGCAAGTCCAAGCATCAGCAAGCCCATGAGAATCCAGACGAAGGTCTTTGATAGGTTTTTCATGCCTGCGGCCATGGACGCCCTCTTTCATGCTTTTGTCGGCAGATGACTGCCCTGTTGGTTGCGGCCCTGAATACGACGCGTTCCGCCGGGGGGCAAGATCAGATGGAAAGCGCCTGAAGACGGTCGAACAATCGTTCGATACCCACGCGGTCGATGTTGGCAAAAGCGATGCGCACCTGCCGTTGGCCCGCCGCATCCTCAGTGGGTGTGAACATGGTACCTGGCAACAGCAGAACACCAGCTTCGGCCACCAGCTTTTGGGCAAGCTCATCTGACGGAATGTCGAATGGATGTTCAAGATATGCGAAATACGCGCCCAGCCCAAGCAATCGCCAGCCCTTAGCCGCCAGTCTGGGCATCTCTTCCGCGATGGCTGCACGGCGATCCAGGATTTCATCACGTTCGGACGCAAGCCATTGTGACAGGTTCTGCATCCCCCACAACGCGGCGAACTGGCCAATCTGACCCGGGCAGATAGCAACCGTGTCCAGAAACTTTTCGATCTCGGCCAAAAGTTGCGGACTTGCCGCGATGGCTCCGACCCGGTGGCCGGTCAGACGGAAGGCCTTGGAAAACGAGTAGAGATGAACAAATGTATCCTGCCAGTCGGGCTGACGGAACAGTTCATGCGGAGCACCGGACCGGCTGTCGAAATCCCGATAGGTCTCATCCACCAACAGTTTGACGCCGGCCTCACGGGCAAGATCATAGAACGCCCCAACCAGTTCGGAAGGGTATTCGACGCCGCCTGGATTGTTCGGAGTGACCAGCGCAATCGCGCGTGTCTTTTCGGTGATCAGGTCTCGGGCCCGTGCCACGTCCGGCAGCAGATCATCACCCGTGGGAAGATCAATAGCCCGCACACCAGCCATGTCGAGCCACATTTTATGATTGAAATACCAAGGGGTTGGCAGGATAACCTCGTCCCCCTGATCCGTGATCGCGGCGATCACAGCAGAAAATGCCTGATTGCATCCTGATGTGATTGCGACCTGTTCCGGTTCGACATGGGACTGATAATGTGCCCCGATCTGGCGGGCCAGCTCTGTGCGAAGGTCGGTATTGCCCAACACAGGCCCGTAAAGATGGGCGCTGTTTTCGGAAATCGCGAACTCTGCCATTGCCTTTCGCAGTTCGAGTGGCGGAGGGTCCACGGGCGCGGCCTGACTGACATTGATCAGAGGCCGGTCTTCGGGAAACTCGACGCCTTCCAGCCAGCGTCGCGCCTCCATCACCGGAGGGGCGAAAGTGGCGGTGGTGCGTGTATGTGTCATGCGGTTTTTGCGAGGCACTGCCCCGCGCTCCGAGGTATTTTGAACAGAAGAAACCGCGGCGTGGGATCAATCGGTGCCGCGATAAGGCTCGACATATTGCAGGGCCATGTCCCAGGGGAAGAAAATCCACGTGTCCTGGCTGACCTCGGTGATGAAGGTGTCCACCATCGGACGACCTTTGGGCTTGGCGTAGACTGTGGCGAAATGCGCGTTGGGATACATGTCGCGTACAAGTTCCAGCGTTTTGCCGCTGTCGACCAGATCGTCGATGATCAGCACACCAGTTCCGTCGCTCATCAGCTTGGCATCCGGTGCCTTGAGCACTACGGCCTCGCCTTGTTCCTGATGATGGTACGAGCGGACGCTGATCGTATCGACCGTGCGAATATCCAGTTCCCGGCTGACGATCATCGCAGGAGCCATACCGCCCCGAGTGATGGCCACGACCGCGCGCCAGGCGCCGTCGTCGGGCCCCTGGCCATCGAGACGCCACGCCAGGGCGCGGGAATCGCGGTGAATCTGGTCCCAGCTGATATGAAACCCTTTTTCGTGCGGCAAGCGGTCTTTGGCGCTCATCTGATCAACCCTTTTCAATATCCGGCGCATCGACGGCTTTCATGCCGACGATGTGATACCCCGAATCCACGTGCAGATTTTCACCGGTTACACCGCTGCTGAGGTCGGACAACAGGTATAGGGCGGATTTGCCGACATCGTCGATGGTCACGTTCCGGCGCAGGGGTGAATTATATTCGTTCCACTTCATGATATAGCGGAAATCGCCGATACCGCTTGCCGCCAGTGTTTTGATCGGACCCGCGGAAATAGCGTTTACGCGAATCCCGTCCTTGCCCAGGTCTTCAGCCAGATATTTGACCGATGCCTCCAGCGCGGCCTTGGCGACGCCCATCACGTTGTAGTGCGGCATCACCTGCTCGGCCCCGTAATAGGTCAGCGTGATTGCGCTGCCGCCTTCGGACATCAGTTTTTCTGCGCGCTGCATCACTGCGGTAAAGGAATAGACCGACACGTCCATCGTCAGGTTGAAATTAGCCCGTGACGTATCGACATAGCGCCCGCGCAGTTCGTTCTTGTCCGAGAATCCGATGGCATGGACGATAAAGTCCAGCTTGCCCCATTTTTCAGAAAGCTGCGCGAACAACCCGTCAATGGATGCCTCATCACTGACGTCACAGGGCAACACGATATCGCCACCCAACTGGGCCGCCAGTGGGTCAACCCGTTTTTTCAACGCATCGCCCTGATACGAGAAGGCCAGCTCAGCGCCTGCTTCGGACAGGGCGCGGGCGATTCCCCATGCGATTGATTTGTCATTGGCCAGTCCCATGATGAGGCCGCGTTTTCCGGCCATCAACTGATTAGACATATTTGGATCTCCGCCTGTCCCGGTTTTATCAGAGTGGTTTAGGCCATTGGATGCGCTGCTTCAAGGCTGAGCGGGTCTTGCCCGCAGCGGGTTCTCGCCTTAGGGTCGTCAACATTACTTTCCAGGGGATGGAAATGAACGAGCGTAGCGGCATTTTTGCCGGAACTGATCCGTTTGAATTGACGGAGCGGTGGCTGGGCGAGGCCAGAGAGTCTGAACCTAACGATCCGAATGCGATTGCTTTGGCGACCGTAGATTCGGACGGGATGCCCAATGTGCGCATGGTTCTGCTTAAGGAAATCGAGCCGGACGCCTTTGTATTCTACACGAACTATGAAAGCGCCAAGGCAGTGGAACTGGAAAGTGCCGGCAAAGCGGCTTTTGTCATGCACTGGAAATCCTTGCGGCGGCAGATCCGAGTTCGTGGTACAATATCGCGCGAGGATGGTCCGAAGGCGGATGAATACTATGCATCGAGATCACTGAAAAGCCGTTTGGGGGCTTGGGCTTCCAAACAATCGCAGCCGCTGAGCAGCCGGTCGGTTCTGATGGCGGAAGTGGCGAAAGTAACGGCGAAGCTTGGACCCAATCCGCCACGCCCGCCGTTCTGGGGCGGGTATCGGTTGGAGCCGACGGAAATCGAGTTTTGGGCCGATGGTGCATTTCGTTTGCATGATCGGTTCAGATGGCGGCGGGATCAATCGGGTTCCGCGTGGCAAGTGCAGAGGTTGAATCCATGACGTTCGCGTATCGTGAAATGCAACACGCAGAAAACAATGATTTTTTTCAGCTTGAATTTGCGCGCCATTCCCATACACATCAAACCCTTAACGAAGTGCTAATTTTCGCGATGGGAAAACAGTGCCAGAAGATCTGAACAACATGTACCGCGTACGTGGACACGTTAAATGGTTCGATCCCGCAAAGGGGTACGGATTTGTTGTGTCCGACGAAGGCGGCCCGGATATTCTGTTGCATGTGAACGTGTTGCGCAATTTCGGGCAAAGTTCGGTCGCCGATGGCGCTGGTATCGAGATTATGACGCATCGCACCGATCGCGGTGTTCAGGCGGTCGAAGTCGTGAGCGTCGATCCTCCCGCACGCGCAGATGCGATGCTGCTGGCCGATTTCGCCGATCTTGACCCGGTCGTGATTGCCAACGCACCGCTTGAGGCGGCGCGCGTCAAATGGTTCGACAAGGGCAAGGGCTTTGGCTTTGCAAATGTCTTTGGCCGTGATGAAGACGTTTTTCTTCACATCGAGGTTCTGCGCCGGTCCGGGCTGGCCGATCTTCAGCCGGGCGAGGCCCTGGCGATGCGTGTCATCGACGGCAAGCGGGGACGTATGGCGGCGCAGGTACTGGCCTGGGAAGCTGCGCTGGACGCATAAGTGCCAATGATCAGGTTTCTCTCGGTTCTCATTATTCTTTCATTAATGTGGGCTGAAACCGCATTGGCGGCCTGTCGGGAAGACAGGATCTATGTCCGGAACGACAAAACTCACATTCGGTTTGATATCGAACTTGCGATCTCGCCTCAGGACCGTGCGCGCGGCTTGATGTTTCGGGAATCACTGCCGACACAGTCGGGGATGCTGTTTGTCTTCGATCCGCCGCAACCCGTGGCGTTCTGGATGAAGAACACGCTGATTCCCTTGGACATGATTTTTCTGGATCAGTCCGGGTCCGTAATGAAAGTGCACCACAATGCGGTTCCGGGTGATCTGACCCCTGTCGACGGTGGGGGTAACGTATTTGCGGTATTGGAAATTAATGCCGGTCTCGCGGCGCGGTACCTGATAACGCCCGGTTCCCAGATGAGGCACAAAGTTTTTTCGCGCGGACCTGCGATTTGGCCCTGTTAGGGCTTTTCAAATCAAATCGGCACGTTTAGGAAGGCGCACGGTCCGGGGCGTGGCGCAGTCTGGTAGCGCACCTGTTTTGGGTACAGGGGGTCGTAGGTTCGAATCCTGCCGCCCCGACCACTTCTTCGATCAAATCGGATTTCCGCCAAATTCGGCGTACAGTCGCGAAAAATCGCGATTAACCATCTCGCTTCGCACTGGAATCTTCACGGTCTTCCCACTTTTCTGAGGAACCAAAAAAAACAACTCGGCATCAACCCGATAGCCAGCCTGGATCTTGCTGGAATGCAGATACGTCACGATCTGCGGCAGGTTCTGAGGATAACCGTCAAAGTTGAGAATCAGATAGGCCGTCATGTCGGGGGGCAGCAACTCGCGGCATTCGACGGTGTTTCGGTCGGTTTTTACATATTTGTTGCCAGGGCCCGCGCAGTCGGTTTCAAACGCACTGAACAGCTTTTGGGGATACTCCGGGAATTCAGCGCTGCGCGATGACGGGGACGTGTCTTGTGGTGTGCAGGACACGATCAGCGCGGCAACAGGCAGCAAATGAAGCAGATTCATATGTAAAACCAACAGGGTTCAGATTTTAGCGATGATTTCACTATGGCATGGGACCGGGGCACGGGACGATGATTCTCTAGCCCCAGCATTAACAGCTGGTTGCTTGATCATTGGCCGATAACCATGGCGAGAAAAAAGAGAAATCAATTTGAGCCGTCCGGCGGTCAGGTCCTGCGTGGAAGCGTCTTACCTGTGGAGGAATCGTGGACAAGTGAATTGCGGACTCGTCATGGGATGAGGTCAACAAAAAAGATTTGAAAAAAGATCGAAAAAGCCCGTTGACCACATATGGGTATATACGTCAGATTGTATGGGCCGAAAGACGTGCCACAATATCTGGTAGGCACTTACCAGAATAAGGCAACGGGCGAGGGACGGAAAGCATACCAATGCCACGTGCAGCCGAATTGTTCGGCTATGCGCTGTCAAAGGCAGCGACCGATACCCTTTTGTCCGGAAATCGGTGGCAGGCGGTCGACACCCCGCAAACAAGATTTGGTGTCGAAAACCGAAAATTAAGCTGGTTGTAGCTAGGGCGGCGGACATGAAGATTGACAGAAAATTCACCAAATCCGGGCAGGATGCATATGCAGATCTGGAATTTGTTTCGGCAACATCCGAAATCCGCAACCCGGATGGGACAATTGTTTTCCGTCTCGAGAATATCGAAATCCCTTCAAGCTGGAGCCAGGTTGCCAGCGATGTCATCGCCCAAAAATATTTCCGCAAGGCTGGTGTTCCGTCCAAGCTGAAGAAAGTCAAAGAAAAGGACGTTCCCGAATTCCTGTGGCGCTCGGTTCCCGCTGAAGACGCTGAGTTTGACGGAGAAATCTCGTCCAAGCAGGTGTTCGATCGTCTGGCCGGCGCTTGGGCGTATTGGGGCTGGAAAGGCGGTTATTTCTCGACCGAGGATGACGCGCGCGCTTACTTTGATGAGATGCGCTATATGCTGGCGACCCAGCGCGCGGCGCCGAACTCGCCGCAATGGTTTAACACCGGTCTGCATTGGGCCTACGGGATCGACGGCCCGGCGCAGGGCCACCATTATGTCGACTACAAAACCGGCAAGCTGACCAAATCCAAATCCGCTTATGAACATCCGCAGCCGCACGCGTGCTTCATCCAGTCCGTTGATGATGATCTGGTGAACGAAGGCGGCATCATGGATCTGTGGGTGCGCGAGGCGCGCCTGTTCAAATATGGTTCGGGTACCGGGACCAACTTCAGCCATCTGCGTGCAGAAGGTGAGGCGCTGTCGGGTGGTGGCAAGTCCTCGGGCCTTATGGGCTTTCTCAAGATCGGCGACCGCGCCGCTGGCGCGATCAAATCAGGCGGGACAACCCGTCGAGCAGCAAAGATGGTGATCGTCGATGCAGATCACCCGGACATCGAGCATTTCATCGAATGGAAGGTGATCGAAGAGCAGAAGGTTGCCTCGATCGTTGCCGGATCGAAGATGCACGAGAAGATGCTGAACGGCATTTTCGAGGCCATCCGAAGCTGGGACGGCGCGCAAGACGACGCGTACGACCCCAACAAGAATGACAGCCTGAAGAAAGCGGTGCGCGAGGCGAAGAAATTCGCGATCCCAGAGACTTACATCAAGCGCGTGCTGGATTACGCGCGGCAGGGACACGACAGCATTGAGTTCCCGACCTACGACACCGACTGGGATTCGGAAGCCTACGGTTCGGTTTCGGGCCAGAACTCGAACAACTCGATCCGCGTTACCAACGCGTTCCTGACTGCCGTTGAGAAAGACGCCGATTGGGAGCTGATCAACCGCACCGACGGCAAGGTCGCCAAGACCGTCAAAGCACGCGATCTGTGGGAGAAGGTCGGCCACGCCGCGTGGGCCTGCGCTGACCCGGGCATCCAGTTCCACGACACCGTCAACGAATGGCACACTTGCCCCGAAGATGGTGAGATTCGCGGCTCGAACCCGTGCTCGGAATATATGTTCCTGGACGACACGGCCTGTAACCTGGCCTCGATGAACCTGCTGACCTTTCTCAAGGATGGTGAGTTTCAGGCGGCGGACTACATGCATGCTTCGCGCCTGTGGACCCTGACGCTGGAAATCTCGGTGACCATGGCGCAGTTCCCGTCGAAGGAAATCGCGCAGCTGTCTTATGACTTCCGCACGCTGGGTCTGGGTTACGCAAACATCGGCGGCCTGCTGATGAACATGGGCTACAGCTATGACTCGGATGAGGGGCGTGCGATCTGTGGCGCGTTGACTGCAATCATGACCGGTGTGGCCTATGCGACCTCGGCGGAGATTGCAGGCGAGCTTGGCCCGTTCAAAGGCTACGAGCGCAACGCCGACCATATGCTGCGCGTTATCCGCAACCATCGCCGTGCCGCACAAGGTGTGACCAATGGATATGAGAAACTGGCCGTCAAGCCGGTGCCTCTGGACCACGGCAACTGTCCGGACAAGCGTCTGATCGACCTGGCCATGTCCGCCTGGGATGAGGCGCTGAGCCTCGGTGAAAAGAACGGTTACCGCAATGCGCAGGCCACGGTGATCGCGCCGACCGGTACCATCGGCCTGGTGATGGATTGCGACACTACCGGGATCGAGCCGGACTTTGCGCTGGTGAAGTTCAAGAAGCTCGCGGGTGGCGGCTATTTCAAGATCATCAACCGCTCGGTGCCGTCGGCGCTGGAGAAGCTGGGCTATTCCTCGTCTCAGATTGAAGAGATCGTGGGTTATGCGGTTGGTCACGGCACCATCGGCAACGCGCCGGGGATTAACCACACCTCGCTGACCGGACATGGCTTTGGCCCGAATGAATTGGCCAAAGTGGATGCCGCGCTGGAAAGCGCCTTTGATATCCGGTTCGTCTTCAACCAGTGGACATTGGGCGAGGACTTCTGCACCGGCGTTTTGGGTATCCCAGCCACCAAGCTGAATGACCCGACATTCGATCTGCTGCGCCATCTGGGCTTTACCAAAGCGGATATCGACGCGGCGAACGACCATGTCTGCGGAACCATGACGCTGGAAGGTGCGCCGCATCTGAAAGAAGAACACTATTCGATCTTCGACTGCGCCAACCCATGCGGCAAGAAAGGCAAGCGTTTCCTTGGGGTTGATAGCCACATCACCATGATGGCAGCAGCGCAAAGCTTCATCTCGGGCGCGATCTCGAAAACGATCAACATGCCGAATGACGCGACCATCGAGGACTGCCAGAAGGCCTATGAATTGTCGTGGTCGTTGGGTGTGAAGGCCAACGCGCTGTATCGCGACGGCTCGAAACTGTCGCAGCCTCTGGCCGCGGCGCTGGTCGAGGATGACGACGAAGCGGCAGAAGTGCTGGAAAGCGGTTCGGCGCAGGAAAAAGCCGTCGTTCTGGCCGAGAAGGTGATCGAGAAGGTTGTGGTCAAGGAAATGATCCGCAGCCATCGCGAGAAACTGCCGCATCGCCGAAAGGGATATACTCAAAAGGCGATCGTGGGTGGCCACAAGGTCTATCTGCGGACCGGTGAATTCGAGGACGGCAAGCTGGGTGAGATTTTCATCGACATGCACAAGGAAGGTGCCGGCTTCCGGGCGATGATGAACAACTTTGCCATCGCTGTGTCGGTTGGTCTGCAATATGGCGTACCGCTTGAAGAGTTCGTGGATGCGTTCACCTTCACCAAGTTCGAACCGGCAGGGATGGTACAGGGCAACGACTCGATCAAGAACGCGACGTCGATCCTGGATTACATCTTCCGCGAACTGGCGGTGTCTTATCTCGACCGCACCGACCTGGCCCATGTGAAGCCCGAAGGCGCAACCTTTGATGATCTGGGCCGGGGAGAGGAAGACGGGTTGTCGAACGTTTCGGAAATTAGCGAAACTGCGGCGTCCAAGTCCCTGGAAGTACTGAAGCAAATCAGTTCGACTGGCTACCTTCGCAAGCGATTGCCGCAGGACCTGATGGTGTTCAATGGCGGGCAGTCCGGCGCGAACGGCATGGCCGAATCCGCAGCGCAATTTGCGGCACCGGTTGCGGAGACAGCCGTCGCGACCAGCATGGACGCCCGTACGAAGGCGAAGATGCAGGGATACGAGGGCGACCCGTGTGGAGAATGCGGAAACTACACGCTGGTGCGGAACGGTACCTGCATGAAATGCAACACCTGTGGCGCGACAAGCGGGTGTAGCTGACGTTTAGCGCCCTGGCACCCCGGGGCGCAGGGGTCGGATGCTGCCACAGTGACCGGCCCCGACGAATACGGAGAAAGGCTCTGAGACTTACCAACTGACCTTTCTCCACTCGGCCGACATGCCCGTGTTGGCCGGGAACAGGGTGGGGCGGAATATCGGTCCTTCCCACTCTTTCACGGGGCGGGTGCGCTCGTCCCATGCGCAGTCCAGGCCGCAGGCAAAAAAACACCGGGCGGTCAACGATACGAGCCTGGAAGGCGAAACTGACAGGGGGCTTCGGCCCCCTTTCTTTTTTGACCTGAGCAAAGCCTTGCCGGAATGCGCTCCTGTCATCGGGCAAGATCCGCCGAACAGAACCTCGAGTGTTTTTCTTGGCGGTGGACCGCAGATGCGACTCTGCAAAACACGCAATGATTGGCCTTAATTGCACACCCTCAACCATTGCGAGTGACAGAAGACGTCACTCGGGTGTTTCTGGGGCCTGTCCGGACAGAAAACAGACAACAAAACTCTCAGGAGGCACCGAAATGAAACGCCAAAATCTGGCTGTATTCTCAGCAATCGTACTTGGATTGCCCACACTGGCCGTCGCTCAATCCTCAGTGGACACAAACGGGGATGGCGTACTGACAATCGAAGAAGTGCAGGCAATTCTGCCCGATGTCGACGCAGACGGGTTCTCGGCCATGGATGCAAATGGCGACGGCGCGCTGGATCAGGCCGAGATTGCCGTCGCACAGGAAGCGGGTTTGCTTCCATCCAGTGACGGCTAAATCCGGGTGCGGGAAAGCGGCCTGAGCATTTCAGGCCGCTTTTCAGTGTCTCATCTCGGCAAGTGAATGTTGAATCTGCTTCGAAGTTCAGCATCCAACAGCGGGTCGAATTGTGCCGGCGACGGTGCTGACAGGATTTCCTCTTTTCGCTTGATCGCTTTCTCAATCAGATCAGGTTTGCCGAGTTCCACCCATTCCTTGGGTGAGGAGCGATCGCCGAAGGTCGGATAGACATAATCTGCCTGCATGCGGCTGAGCGTTGCATCCGTGCCAAGATAGTGACCCGGTCCGCCCATGCAGACGGCCGCCATCTGGTCCAGCGCCAAAGTTTCGTCCGTCACTTCGATCCCGCGCACGCAGCGCTGCGCCTGGCCGATCAGGTCATCGCTGAGGATCAGGCTTTCAAAGCAGAAGCCCAACAATGAGGCGTGCATTCCAGCCGCTTCGTAGACCATGTTCAGGCCCGACAATCCGGCCATAACGTTCGAGCACATCTGCTCCCACCCGGCCTGCATGTCCGGCAGTTTCGCATCCGATGCTCCGGCGGCGGCACCGCCCGGAAGGTCGTAGAACCTGTGCATCTGGGCGCAGCCCGCGGTCAGAAGGGCCTGTTCACCCGAACCGATGGACATCGCGCCGGTGCGCAGGTCCAGACCAAAAGGCCAGGTGCCAAAAACGGCTGGCGCACCGGGTTTGACGGCATTGACGTAAACCAGACCGGCCAGGCATTCTGCCGTTGCCTGTGTGATGGCACCCGCAATCGTCGAGGGCGCAGTTGCCCCGGCCATTCCCGCCGACAGCAGCAGCACCGGCATCCCGGCCTTGATGCATTCTTCCATCACTTCGCAGCTTTCCGTTGCGAATTTCATTGGCGGAACGACAAAGCAATTCGAGTTGGACATGAACGGCCGCTCGCGCCATTTGTCCTCTCCACCGGCGATCATGTGGAGCATTTCTATCGCCGGGGCAACGTGGCTGGGTTCGGTAAAGGATGTGCCGATATGCTTGAACGTGCCCGAGGTCGTGGCGTAGACCGTGTTCATATCCATCTCAAGGTTGTCCGCAATATCGCGGCAAACCATCGGACGCTGCACAAAGTGAATGTTGTCAAGCTGCTGGCAGATGCGTGATGCGTCATGCAGATCCTGCACGGTCGAATCGCGGTATTCCTGACCATGTACATCGACCATGCTGACAGCAGCGCCGGCCGTGCCGTAATGAACACGCGTGCCTGACAGTTCCAGATCGGTCTTTCCATCCCGGCTGTAAAGCGTCACGGAACGCTTGGCTTTGGCGATGGTATCTTCCACCAGCGCACGCGGGAACCGGATGCGACCGTCATCACCCAGGGTACAGCCTGCGGCAACAAGATAATCGATCCCGCTTTGCGGCGCATCCGCCAGGCCGATCGTTTCCAGCGCTGTCAGCGCAGCTTCATGAATGCGTTCCAACTGTGCCTGGGTCAGCACGTTCAGGGTGCCGCCCTCCATCCCGGGCCGCACGGGGCGCAGGTGATCGGGCAGGGCAGAGGCACGGGCGGCACGGCGCGCGGAGCGTCCGCCGCTGCGAGAGGAAGTACGGGTTTGGTCGTTCATGTGTTTGGTCCGGATTAAGAGCTGTTCCTGAAGAGTGGCTTAATTCACCCTTGGAATGGCCTTCCCCGCGCCGCACGTCCGCGGTCCGCACCAATGGTGCGGCTAATCAGGCGAATTTTCCAGTAGTCGCTTTTCATGCGGACCTCTTTCGTTGGCCGTAGTTATCCTTCACCCGGCGAAATGATCTGTCCTGTTTGCGACCCAAACTTAGAAATAGGTCGCCATTGCTCCCTTTCTTTGTCGAATGGGTTTCAGCGTGAGATTTCTTCCCGTTCGGGTGGAAATCTGATATAGTCGGATCACTATTTATTAACCTGTCTGTTGTCAGAATTGAAATATCGGTTCTCGGACCCAATGTTCGGGTAAATGGTTTGTAAGCGCCCCGAAATTCCCGCTCATCGGGGCTGTAACATGTTGGAGACGTGAATGAAATTCAGCACGGCCCTCATTGTCGCAGTGACAATGTTAAGCGCCGTCCCGGCAGTCGCCGAGGATTGGACCGGGGGTTATGCAGGATTCAGCTTTGGGTATACTGAAGCGGACGGCCCCAACGGATCCAGCGGTGACGATTCCAGTTTTGGACTCCATGTCGGCTATGACCACGATTTCGGAAGCTTCGTTCTGGGAAGCGAACTGGAATACAATCACCTGTCGCTGAACCTCGGTCAGGGGGAAGGGACATTAGACAGTCTGACACGGCTGAAACTGCGCGGCGGGTACGACTTCGGACCGGCGCTGGGGTATGTGGTGGTCGGGGCCGCACGGATCGATACGTCCGCCGACAATGACACGGCGGCGGTCTACGGAATTGGCGTTGCCTATCCGGTCAATGACAGATTTATCATCAGTGGCGAGGCGCTACGTCAGAATTTTGACAATGTGACCCGATCAAATGGCAGTCTCGGCGCCAACACGTTCAATCTGCGAACGACCTTCCGGTTCTGATCACTGGTTCGGCTTCTCCCGGGAGCGTTCATTGCCAAATCAAGCAGTGTTTGCAGCGCTGCAATGAAGAGGTCGTTTTCGATCGTCATCGCAACCCGGATGTAACCAGCCGCAACGCTGCCCAAGCTCTCACCTTGCCTCACCGCAATGGAATGCGTTTCGAGCAGCGCCTTTGCAAATGCCTCACCACTTCGCCTGTTGATACGAACATTCAGCATCAAATACATGTCCCCTGTTTGGGCACCAGCCTGACAACGTTCCGAGTGCTCAACAGTTTGATAGCCAAGGTTCGCCGATTGCGGACGAGTTCCGAGAATTCCTGTTTCATATCACTGCCCGAGTTCAACGCAATACTCACGGCGTCCTGAATAGACCCGGGAACACCATTCATGGTGTGTGTTGCCAGATTAACCAGTTGGGAGTTGACGTCTTCAATCTCGACGATCCAACTGCGGCGCGAACCTGTCGTAAAAAGTGATTTGGACATTGAGCCGACGACCAAGATGCGTTCGGCCATACCCGGCTTAGTATGAGGCGAAATATGGACGCCACCCCAAACCTGAGTATCATCGACTTCGTCCGAAATCAGTCAAAGGTCGCGTGTTCGGCAAATACCAGAGATGCTTTGAAACGGGTCGGCGGAAAAGACCGCTCCGGTTGGATTGGTGGGCAAGGTTGATCTGCAAGGACAACGCCCCAGTCGGCTGCGGTATCGCTCCGTTCTGCGCTTGGCGGGAACTCGTTTTTCGGCCGGGTCTGAATGGCGTTGTATTGTCAATCAGCTACGAGGTGGCAACTCAGCCTGTACTTTTTTGGTAAGCGATTTGCGCACAATGTCATAGGAAGCGGTCAGCCGGTGGCGCATCTCGTCGGCATCCGTTTCCCATGGCAGCAGCAACCAGCTGCGGTGGAAATAGGGCGCTTTGGTGCCGACGCCCGCTTCGATCAGCATCTGCGCAGTGTCGACATCAGGGGTTTTTACTGAAACGCCGGTGCCCGCCGTGCCAATGCAGGCAAACATCTTGCCGCCAATCTTCCACGCGTCATGACCGCCACCCCAGGGGTCGGACACTTCCGCTCCGGGTAGGTCACGGCATATGGAGTTCACGAGATCTCGGCTCATACAAGGCAGAGTGCCCCGCCATCCGCGCGATCACAAGCCTTGGCTTGTCGTGCTTTACGTGGTAATCGGTCCTCATGAACCGGATGACCTGCATCATTATCTGCTGCATTACCTGCTGATTTCTCAAGCGGGCCGGTTTCTTTCGTTTTCATCCCTGAGACAAGTTGCTAAGCCCGCGCCAACGCGCAAGCTACTGCTGTTTCTTAGGAGCCCACCAGATGACGACCATCAGACTGCACAACACACGGACGCGGACGAAGGAAGATTTCGTGCCGATCGATGCCGACAATGTGCGGATGTATGTCTGCGGCCCGACCGTCTATGACCGTGCGCATCTGGGCAATGCCCGGCCCGTGGTGGTGTTCGATGTACTTTATCGATTGCTGCGGCATGTCTACGGCCCGGAACATGTGACCTATGTGCGCAACTTCACGGATGTGGATGACAAGATAAATGCGACGGCGCTGGCCCGAAAGCAGGCAGGCGCGTTCGGGTCGCTTGAGCAGTTGGTGCAGGAGCGTTCGGATGAAACCATCGGCTGGTATCTGCACGACATGGGCGCCCTGGGGGCGCTGGAGCCGAACGAGATGCCGCGAGCGACACAATTTGTCGAGCAGATGATTGCAATGATCGAAGACCTGATCGCAAAGGGGCACGCTTATGCCGCCGAAGGTCATGTGCTGTTCGCGGTGGACAGTTGGAAGGAAGAATACGGAAACCTGTCTGGGCGGTCGGTCGACGACATGATCGCAGGCGCGCGTGTCGAGGTTGCGCCCTATAAGAAGAATCCGATGGATTTTGTGCTGTGGAAGCCCTCGACCGATGAGTTGCCTGGTTGGGAGTCACCCTGGGGCCGTGGACGTCCGGGATGGCATATCGAATGCTCGGCCATGGCTTATGAACTCTTGGGCGAAAGCTTCGACATTCATGGGGGCGGCAATGACCTTATGTTCCCGCATCATGAGAACGAAATCGCCCAAAGCAAGTGCGCGCATCCGCATGGTGAGTTCGCAAGGGTCTGGCTGCACAATGAGATGTTGCAGGTCGAAGGGAAGAAAATGTCCAAATCGCTGGGCAATTTCTTTACCGTACATGATCTGCTGGAGCAGGGTGTGCCGGGCGAGGTGATCCGCTTTGTGTTCCTGCAAACTCACTACCGCAAGCCCATGGACTGGACGGAGAAAAAGGCGCGCGAGGCCGAGGGAACGCTGCGCAAATGGCGGACGCTGACAGCGGGCATCGAGCCCGCCGGCAGCGTGACACCCGCGTTTGTGGAGGCGCTGGCCGATGATCTGAATACTGCGGGTGCCGTCGCGGAACTGCACCGGCTCGCAGCGAACGGGGACGCTGCTGGTTTGTTGGCTGGTGCTCGTCTTCTTGGGCTACTGACGGATGAGATGGGAGACTGGGCGCATACAGATAGCGTCGATTTGTCCGGCCATGCCGAAAAGCTTGTTCAGGCGCGGGCTGCTGCCATGCAGAGCAAGGATTTCGCTGAAGTGGATCGTCTGAAAGCCTTGTACGTTTCCGCAGGCATTGAAGTTCGGATGAGCAAGGACGGTGTCGAACTGGTCCCCGGCGCGGGCTTTGATGCATCCAAGCTGGAAGGTGTGTGATGACCAAGGAACGGCTCTATCTTTATGACACCACCCTGCGCGATGGGCAGCAGACACAGGGCGTTCAGTTCTCTACCGCCGAAAAGGTCCAGATCGCGCAGGCGCTGGATGCGCTGGGGATTGACTATATCGAAGGCGGCTGGCCGGGTGCCAACCCGACGGACAGTGCGTTTTTCGATGTGGCACCAAAGACTTCGGCTTGTCTGACCGCGTTCGGGATGACCAAACGCTCGGGTCGGTCCGCAGACAATGATGACGTTCTGGCGGCGGTGATGAACGCAGGGACGCAGGCGGTTTGTCTGGTGGGGAAATCACATGATTATCACGTGACCGACGCGCTTGGCATCGACCTTGCGGAAAACACCGAGAACGTACGCGCCTCGGTCGCGCATGTCGTGGCGCAGGGTCGCGAGGCTTTGTTCGATGCCGAGCATTTCTTTGATGGATACAAGGACAATCCGGACTATGCGATCTCGGTTTGTCGCGCAGCACTGGACGCCGGTGCGCGCTGGGTTGTGTTGTGTGACACTAATGGTGGTGCCTTGCCTGCGGAGGTCGGGCGCATCGTTTCCGAGGTGATTGCCGCCGGGCTGCCTGGGGATCGTCTGGGTATTCACACCCATAACGACACGGAAAACGCCGTGGCCTGTTCGCTGGCCGCGGTAGATGCAGGCGCGCGCCAGATACAGGGTACGCTGAACGGATTGGGCGAGCGATGCGGCAACGCCAATCTGACTGCTCTGATTCCGACCCTGTTGCTGAAGGAACCCTATGCCTCGGCCTATGAGGTCGGTGTCAGTCGCGAAGCCTTGTCAGGTCTGACGCGGATCAGCCGGATGCTGGACGACATATTGAACCGGGTGCCCAGCAAGCAATCGGCTTATGTCGGGGCCTCGGCCTTCGCGCACAAGGCAGGGCTGCATGCCAGCGCGATTCTTAAGGACCCGTCGACTTATGAACATGTCGACCCGGCGACTGTTGGCAATTCGCGCATCATTCCGATGTCGAACCAGGCCGGGCAATCGAACCTGCGCAAACGCCTGACCGAAGCCGGGCTGACGGTCGAAGCCGGCGATCCGGCGCTGGGGCGCATACTGGAGCGGATCAAGCAGCGCGAAGCGGTCGGGTATTCCTACGACACCGCGCAGGCGAGCTTTGAATTGCTGGCCCGGGCGGAACTGGGGCAACTGCCTCAGTTCTTCGAGGTCAAGCGTTACAAAGTCACGGTTGAGCGGCGCAAGAACAAATACAATAAGATGGTCAGCCTCTCCGAGGCCGTCGTTGTAGTGAAGGTCGACGGGGAAAAGAAACTGTCGGTCAGTGAATCGCTGGACGGCGACGGCAGCGACCGGGGCCCGGTCAACGCCCTCGCCAAGGCGTTGGCCAAAGATCTGGGTCAGTATTCGCGGATACTGAATGACATGCATCTGGTCGACTTCAAGGTGCGCATTACTCAGGGCGGCACCGAGGCGGTCACGCGGGTCATTATCGACAGCGAAGACGGGCAGGGACGCCGATGGTCGACTGTTGGTGTCAGTGCCAACATAGTTGATGCCTCGTTTGAGGCCCTGCTGGATGCGATCCAGTGGAAACTGGTGCGCGACTGCAATCCGCGCTCGGAAGCAGCTGAGTGAGCGTGAAATTCGACGACGATCTCAAGGCCTGTGCGCAACTGGTGCACCGGGCGGATCCGGATCGATTCATGGCGGCAATGGCTGCCCCGGTTCCTGCACGCGCGGTACTGTTTCCTATCTACGCACTGAATGTCGAAGTTGCGAGGGCGCCGTGGGTGACGCAAGAGCCGATGATCGCGGAAATGCGCCTGCAATGGTGGCGAGATGCGCTTCAGGAAATCGCCCAAGGCCCGACGGTGCGACGGCATGAGGTCGTGACGCCGCTATCCAGGGTTCTCAACCCTCATCTGGCCTCGGTTATGGATGAATATGTGGCGGTAAGGCGTTGGGATATCTACAAAGACCCTTTCGAAGATGAAGAGCACTTCGATACCTATATCGGCCAGAGTGCGGGGACATTGATGGTCGCGTCAGCGCAGGCGCTTGGCGCTGCAGATGAAGCCGTTTTGCGCGATTTTGGCTATGGCGTCGGGGTCGCCAACTGGTTCCGCGCCATCCCCGAGCTTGAGGCGCGCGGCCGCATTCCTTTGTTGAATGGAACACCCGATGCCGTACGCGCATTGGCGCAGGCTGGGCTGGATCGGCTGAACAGCGCGCGCGCAAGGCGGGCGGATGTTTCAGTGCAGGCCAGACCCGCGTTGTTTGCGGGATGGCAGGCGGACTGGGTGTTGAAGCAGGCGCTGGCACAGCCTGAACGCGTCGCCAATGGCACATTGTGGCAAGGGGAAGTCAGGCGCCGCGCGTCACTGATGTGGCGGTCCGTCAGCGGTCGCTGGTAATGCGCCGATCAGGCTGTTTCGGCCTCGGCCGGTTTCAGAACCAGCCACAACAATGCGCCACCGGCCAGCGTCAACAATGGGATCATGGCGAGATTGACGGCCGTCCACCCCTCGACCGGTGAACCGCCCGAACAGTTCATCAATCCATCCGATGCCAGCGACGCCAGAGTAACACCGCCAAATACCAGCAGATCGTTCAGTCCCTGCATCCGTCCACGCTCGTTTACGTCGTGCGAGTCCGCGAGCATGCTGGTCGCGCCGATAAAGCCGAAATTCCAGCCGATCCCGAGCAGGATCAGGGCAACAAAGAAATTGCCAAGCTCAACGCCTTGCAGGGCAACGACGCCGGCCGCTGCCAGAATGGCCAGCCCGAGCGCGACGATCTTTTCAACCCCGAACCGTGCTATCAGTTGGCCGGTGAAGAAGCTGGGGACATACATCGCCAGAACATGGCTGGTAACGATATCCGCCGCATCATTCGGGCTGAAACCGCAACCTACAACCGCCAGTGGAGTGGATGTCATTACAAGGTTCATCAGCGCATAGGACACCATGGCGCAAATCACCGCCACCGCAATGCGCGGCGTCCGGAGCATTTCGATCCGCGTTCTGCCCTTCGGCGCGTCTTCGGCGGGTTTTTCCGGTGTGGGAATATCGAGGAAAAAGAACAGGGCCGACCCGAATACGTTTACGGCAATCACGGCCAGATAGGTGCCGAGAAATGGAATGACATACGCTTGCGCCGTCAGCTTGACGATCTGGGGTCCTATGATTGCAGCGGCAAGCCCACCGGCCATGACGTAGGAAATCGCCTTCGGACGAAAGCCGTCTGACGCAGTATCGGCGGCGGCAAAACGGTAAAAGCCATGTGCGCTCATATAGATACCGGTCAACAGGCTGCCCAGCAGGAAGATCGGGAAAGACCCCAGGTACAGGCCGTACGCCCCGACAACGCCACCACAAGCTCCGGCAGTCGCACCAACCAGAAAACCCACCCGGCGACCCCATTTCTGCATGATCGCCGAGATCGGTGTGGCGGCCAGCATCGACCCCAGCACGATCAGTGAGATAGGCAATGTTGCAAGGCAGGGGTTGCTGGCCAACGACTGCCCCGCCAACCCGCCGACAATGAACATCATCGGCATTTGCGCGCCCAGAATGGCCTGCGCGGCAACCAGAACCGCTACGTTGCGTTTGGCCTGAGAATTGTCGGGAGAGGCAGTGATCATCGTCATGGGGCATGGGTATCGGTGAAATCCCCGGCACACAAGCGGGTTGCATATGCGGCATATGTGCCTAACGTGCGGCCCGTATCACATTATGGAGAGGCCATGTCCGTCGGACGCATCATCGAAACGCCCGAATGCGTTGCCGAAGGGGCAGGGTGGCTGGCAGAAACCTGTCCGCGCATGACCTACGCGATGGACCAAACCGGGCCATTGCCCTTGCGTCGTCGCCCGGATGGATTTGCGCAGCTGCTCAGTGCGATTGTCAGCCAGCAAGTCAGCGTGGCCTCGGCCAATGCGATCTGGAAACGGCTGCAGGATGCCAAGCTCACTGGACCGCGCAAGATCATGTGGGCGACTGATGACGATCTGCGCGCCGTGGGGCTGAGCCGTCAGAAAATCCGATACGCCCGCGCGCTGGCCGAAGCACGTATTGATTACAGGGCATTGCGCGATGCTCCTAACGCGGATGTTGTGGCCACATTGACAGAAGTGCCGGGCATCGGCGTCTGGACCGCCGAGATCTACGCGATGTTCTCGTTGGGCCGCGCGGACGTGATCGCGCCTGGGGACCTGGCATTGCAGGAGGCTGCGCGAATTCTGTACGACCTGCCAAAACGCCCGACGGACAAGGAGTTGCGTCAAATGGCCGAAGCCTGGTCACCGTGGCGGTCGGTTGCGGCGCGGGTATTGTGGGCCTATTACCGGGTCGCGAAAGAACGAGAAGGGATCAGATGACACGGGTTTTGAATGCGCTCCGGAAAGAGCCGGTCTCGGGCGACACACGCTCGGTTGTGGTGTTCGTGCACGGCTATGGTGCCAACGGGGCTGACCTTTTGGGGCTGGCGGACGTGCTGGGTGACCATCTGCCTGACACGCTGTTTGTGGCACCCGATGCACCCGAACAGATCTCCGGCATGCCCAATGGGTATCAGTGGTTTCCGATCCCCTGGATTGACGGCTCGTCCGAAGAAGAGGCGCGCAGGGGGATGGCGATGGCGGTTGAGGATTTCAACGCCTTTCTTGATGCTTTGATGGTGGACGAGGACGTGCTGCCCGAACAGGTGGTGCTGTTCGGCTTTTCGCAGGGCACCATGATGAGCCTGCACGTCGCCCCCCGGCGCGAAGACCCGGTTGCCGGTATCGTGGCCTTCTCGGGCCGGTTGCTGGAGCCTGACATGCTGGCGGAGGAGACCGTCAGCCGCATGCCGATTCTACTGGTCCACGGCGATTCTGATGATGTCGTGCCTCCGCAATCGCTTCCCGAGGCGGCGGAAGCTTTGCAAGGGGCTGGTTTCAAAGAGATTTACGCACATGTCATGAAGGGCACAGGCCACGGAATCGATCCTGACGGCCTTGGCGTGGCCTTGGCGTTCATGCGCGACAAGTTGAGCTTGTAAGCCTTTCTGAGAGCCAAATAACGAAGTAGTGGGCGCGGGTTTCTCCGCCCCCAGTTTTCTGAGATTGCAACACGGCTGCATGGAACCATCCTGCTTTGCAGATTAGCTGCGTTTTGTATGCCACTGCTTTGTCTGGGCGATCACACCTCGCGGATCAAAGCCTAACAGTCAATTATTCGCGCCTTGAGCCGCGAAGAAGTGATTTGGCAAACCCCAATAGACGCGCTTCAATGAGGTCAGGGAGGTTTGCCATGAAGAATCCGGAGTCCTTTGAAAAGTTCTACTTCGCCAAAGTCGGGATGGGCGAGGCTTGTGGCTGCGCCGAACGCATTATTGATGTCTTCGAGTTCAACAGAATGGGAGGTGCGCACTCAAAGCAAGCTGTGAAACGCGAGGGTGGAAAACGCCGATCCTTTCGGGCCTGGGCTGTCAAATACGGTCTTCTGAGCCGAAAACGGCAAAGCTAGCGCAAAACCCTCTGTAGAGTTTTGGGAAGCTCATTGTCAGTCGTTTGGAAACAGTTCGTCCGGCCCAAGGTGAACTCGCATAATACACTTTGTTCATCCCATTTTCTTGTTTCTTTCCACTCAACACCGGCCACCTAGTGTTTTGGTTGCTGAATCCGATTATGTGGGTAAGCTCGTTACCAGCAACCTAACTGCTGACGGTAGATGCGAGTCGGGTTGGAAGTGTTTCGGTCTCTTATATTTACGTTCAGGCGAACACTTGTATGATGAAGTGGCTTCCGGAATTTATCTTTAAGGAACAGGATAATACGCAAATATCCTAATGGATAATTCCTGGTCGGTACTATCGTTATTTGGCTGGTGGTGCCCAAGGAGAGACTCGAACTCTCACGCCCGTGAAGGCGGGGGATTTTGAATCCCCTGCGTCTACCATTCCGCCACTTGGGCCACGAACACTGGATTATCGCCCAACGCGGGGAAGGTCCAGAGGCAAAAAACAACCAGTATCCGGATTGTTTGCCTTTGAACGGTTGACGCCCCGATGGGTGCATGGTTTGCCTTGCCGGGTGTGAGATTTGGACCTTAGTGTTTTATGTTGCGATCCCTTTATGACTGGACCATCCGTCTGGCCGAACATCCGCATGCTCTTTGGGCGCTGGCCATTGTGGCATTTGTGGAAAGCTCGTTCTTTCCGATCCCGCCGGATGTGCTGATGATTCCAATGATCCTGGCGCGGCCGTCGCGGGCATGGCTCATCGCGACCGTTGCCCTCGTGGCTTCGGTGCTGGGGGGGATGCTGGGATACGCGATCGGAGCCTTCTTCTATGAAAGCATCGGCCAACCGGTCCTTGAGGCGATGGGCAAAGGCCATGCCATGGAAGAGTTCAACGAGCGTTTCAACGATTTCGGATTCTGGGCTGTGCTGACCGCAGGTGTTACGCCATTCCCCTACAAGGTCATCACGATCATGTCCGGCTGGACCGGGATGCCCTTTGGTACTTTTGTTGCGACCTCAATTCTGGCACGGGCCTTGCGGTTCTTTGTTGTTGCAGGGCTTTTGTGGGGGTTCGGCGAGCCGATCCGCGATTTCATTGAAAAGCGCCTGGGCCTGATGTTTACCCTGTTCATCTTGCTGTTGTTCGGCGGATTTTTCGCGGTGAAGTATCTATGACTAACCAAAACAGATTAGTGCTGATTGCGGCCGCAGGGTCTGTCGCCTTGCTGTTGGGGGCATGGGGATTCCAGTACCTTGGCGGGTTGGCACCCTGCAAGATGTGCATTTGGCAGCGGTATCCGCACGCCGCCGCAGCGTTGATTGGTGCCGTGGCGATTGCTGTGCCACGGGTCTCGGTTCTGCCGCTTCTGGGGGCTTTGGCCGCCGCGACCACGGCGGGTATCGGTGTGTATCACGCCGGCGTCGAGCAGAAGTGGTGGGAAGGTCCCAGCAGCTGCACGTCCAGCGACATTGGTGGGTTGTCGACGACCGAGTTGATGGATCAGATCATGAATGCGCCGCTGGTGCGCTGTGACGACATCCCGTGGGAAATGCTTAGTCTGTCCATGGCAGGATGGAATGCCGTATTGTCGGCCGGTTTGGTTCTGGTCTGGCTTGCAGCTTGGCGGGCCCGGTAAACGTCAGATCTGATCCAGTTCCGCATCCCAGTACAGGAAGTCGATCCAGCTGTCGTGCAGATGGTTGGGCGGGAACTTGCGCCCGATATTGCGCAGCGCCTCGGCATCGGGTTGGCGGGGTGGCTTGCGCAGAGACATGCCAGCTTGCCGCAGCGATTTTGACCCTTTTCGCAGGTTGCATGGACTGCATGCTGCCACCACGTTCTGCCAGCTGGTCACACCGCCCGCTGCGCGCGGAACAACGTGGTCAAATGTCAGGTCGCCTCGGCTGCCGCAGTACTGGCAACAGAATTCATCCCGCAGAAACAAATTAAAGCGCGTGAAGGCCACGCGCTTTCTGGGTTTTACATAGTCTTTCAGAACAACGACCGAAGGTATTCGTATCTCGGTACTGGGACTGCGAACAACTTCGTCATATTCGGCCACGATGTCGACTCGATCCAGCCAGGCGGCCTTGATCGCCTCCTGCCATGGCCAAAGAGACAGAGGATAATAGGACAGGGGGCGATAATCAGCGTTCAGGACCAGTGCCGGATGACGCCTGAGTGCACCGGGTTCCCTGACAAATTCGGTCCTGAAGTCTCCGTCCATAACAGAATCGCTCCTCGCTCTGCACTGCCCGTTTTTTGACATCAGAGCGGGGAACACCCGCCCCGGCCTTAACTTAACTATATATCGTGTTAAAACTCTGACAAGCCCTGATTTTCCACAATATCTCGGGGATTGATTAATGCGAATCCGTAACAATCGCGTGACAGTTATCCACAGCTTGCGCTAGGTAGTTTCTGCGCGCTATGGCGTAGTTCATGTCCTGGTTCATTCGCTTCAATAAACCTTTCGATGTCCTGCCGCAGTTTACCGACAGGGCGAACGGAGATTCGCCGCGCAGCACGCTGTCCGACTACATCGATCTGCCCGGTGTCTATCCGGCCGGACGACTGGATCGGGACAGTGAGGGTTTGCTGCTGCTGACGGATCACGGAAAGCTGCAGGCGCAGATTTCCGACCCGAAACACAAGATGGCCAAGACCTACTGGGTTCAGGTCGAGGGTATTCCGGACGCTGCCGCGATGAAGGCGCTGCGCGAAGGGGTCGAACTGAATGATGGGTCAACCCGGCCCGCAAAGGCGCGGGTGATTGACGAACCGGAAAGTCTTTGGCCCAGGACGCCGCCAATCCGGGTGCGTCAGACGGTTCCTGATTGCTGGATCGAACTGACCCTGCGCGAAGGGCGCAATCGGCAGGTGCGCCGGATGACGGCAGCGGTCGGACATCCCACATTGCGTCTGGTTCGCGCCCGGATCGGGGATTGGACGCTGGAGGGATTGCAGCCGGGACAATGGGAAAGCCTGCCGATGCCTGAGATTTCCGCAGCCCCGCAACGAAAGAGAGACCGCAGACCGCGACGGTGACAGAGGGCATGGCCTGAGGTACACTGGACTCATGAAAGTCACACCGGACATACCGCGCCCGTCGGCAGTTCTGGAGGCGGCGCTTTACGTCAATGATCTGGACGCGGCAGAGCGTTTTTACGGCGACATTCTGGCGTTGGAGAAAATCCAGCGCGTGGACAACCGGCACGTGTTCTTCCGCGTGGGCAGTTCCGTGTTGTTGTTGTTCAACGCCGAGGAAACGGAACAAGCACCGCGAAATCCTGACTTGCCGGTGCCGCCGCATGGCGCGCGCGGGCCGGGGCATGTGTGCCTTGCCCTTTCGCGGGTCGAAATGGACACAATGCGCAAGCATCTGCTTGACTGGAACGTACCGCTGGATGCCGAGTTTGATTGGCCGAACGGGGCCCGTTCGCTGTATGTGCGGGACCCGGCTGGCAATTCGGTCGAGTTTGCGGAACCGCATCTGTGGGGCTGAACGGGACTGTCCTCGGATTGTTCGGGGGGAAAGTTCGGGGAACACCGTCAGATATGCGGCTTTGCACGGGCTTGCGGGACGCGGGGGTTGACAAGCGATGTATTGGAATGAAACGTCGTAAGTGTTGGGAGATTTTTGAAATTCAGGTGCGTGAACCCGTTTTTTCGACGGGGGAACTTGCTGTGTTGACAAGCTCTTAGGAGGGGTTGTTTACGGATCTTCCGACCACAATAAAGATTTGGGAGATCACGAAAATGAAAAACAACAGCAAACTGGGCCTCGGCGCGCTTGTTACCGCAGCGCTGATGGCGCCTGCTGCTTTTGCGGAGGAATTCATCACAATCGGCACCGGTGGCGTGACCGGCGTTTACTATCCGACCGGGGGCGCAATCTGCCGTCTGGTGAACAAGGGCCGCAAGGAACACGGGGTGCGCTGCTCGGTCGAATCGACCGGCGGTTCGGTCTACAACATCAACACCATTCGCGAAGGCGAGCTGGAGTTCGGTGTGGCCCAGTCCGACTGGCAGTACCATGCATATAACGGTTCTTCTAAATTTGAAGAGGCTGGCCCGTTCGAAGGCCTGCGCGCCGTATTCTCGGTTCACCCCGAGCCGTTCACCGTTGTTGCGCGTGCCGATTCCGGTATCACCAACTTCGAGGACCTGAAGGGCAAGCGCGTCAACATCGGTAACCCCGGTTCCGGTCAGCGCGGCACCATGGAAGTCCTTCTGGGCGAAATGGGCTGGACCACCGGCGATTTCGAGCTGGCAACCGAGCTGAAGGCAGCCGAACAGTCTGCTGCCCTGTGCGACAACCAGATTGACGCGATGGTCTACACTGTTGGTCACCCGTCGGGTTCGATCCAGGAAGCAACCACCGCTTGTGACTCAGTTCTGGTGAATGTCAGCGGCGATGCGGTCAACAAGCTGGTTGAAAACAACTCGTTCTATCGTACTGCTACAATCCCCGGCGGGATGTATCGTGGATCGGATGGCGACACCCAGACCTTTGGTGTGGGCGCGACATTCGTCACATCGGCTGACGTTTCGGAAGACGCTGTATATGCAGTTGTAAGCTCGGTCTTCGAGAATTTCGATGACTTCAAAAAGCTGCACCCCGCATTTGCCAACCTCAAGCCGGAAGAGATGATTGCGGACGGTCTGTCGGCTCCGCTGCATCCGGGTGCCGAGAAGTACTACAAAGAAAAAGGCTGGATTCAGTAATCCGTCCTAAACAATTTGACGAGGCGCTTTTCGGCGCCTCGTTTTTCAACCGGTGAAACACCGGAACAAAAAACCGCGCCGGAAACCGGCCGCTGAACGGGGAGAGATTTGATGAGCGCTGATCAGCAGGGCAATCGTCCGCTATCCGAAGAAGAACTTCAGGAATTGGTCGCATCTTCGGATGCAGGGGCCCGTGATCCAGCCGGAAACGTGGGCCTGTTTCTGGCAATTGTCGCCGCGATCTGGTCGATTTTTCAGGTGCTTCTGGCGTCACCGATCGCAAACTATGTTCTTCCCGGCAGCATTGTGAATAACGCACGGCAGTTCCATCTTGCTTTTGCGATGTTCCTGGCCTTCGCGGCCTATCCTGCGTTGAAATCCAGCCCCAGAAACTACATCCCGATCCAGGACTGGATCATGGGAATTCTGGGCGCGTTTGTCGCGCTTTACGGTTTCTTCTTCTACGACAAGATCGTCAATGCGGGCGGTCTGGCAGACGACACGGACAAATGGGTCGCTCTGGGTGGTCTATTGCTGCTGTTCGAGGCCGCGCGCCGCGCGCTTGGCCCGGCGATGGCGATCATTGCCACAATCTTTCTTGCCTATGTATTCTTCGGCTCTTCCGAATGGGTGCCCGAAGTAATCCGCTGGAAAGGCGCGAGCCTCAAGAAGGCGATGAGCCACATGTGGATCACGTCCGAAGGTGTCTTTGGCATCGCCCTTGGTGTTTCGACGAAATTCGTGTTCCTGTTCGTGCTGTTCGGTGCATTGCTGGATAAGGCCGGGGCAGGGAACTACTTTATCAAAATGGCCTTTGGCGCGCTTGGCCACCTGCGCGGTGGCCCGGCCAAGGCGGCCGTGGTGGGTTCGGCGGCGACCGGCCTGATTTCGGGCTCGTCCATCGCCAATGTCGTGACCACCGGAACATTCACTATCCCACTGATGAAGCGCGTCGGCTTTTCCAGCGAACAGGCCGGATCGGTCGAGGTCGCCAGTTCGGTCAATGGTCAGATCATGCCGCCCGTGATGGGGGCCGCAGCCTTCCTGATGGTGGAGTATGTGGGCATCTCTTACGTCGAGGTGATCACCCACGCGTTCCTGCCTGCCGCGATTTCCTACATCGCACTGGTATACATCGTTCATCTTGAGGCGGTGAAGCGGAACATGCCCACGCTGGGCGACCGCGACGTGCATCTGGCGCGAACCGTAGTCGGGATGCTGTCCTTCTTCCTGATCTTTGCGGGGCTCTGCTATGGCTCGCAATTTCCGGTCGATGCCGTGACCAGCTGGGTGCCGACGCAAGCCGGGCTTATCCTCAGCCTGATTGTCTGCGCGATCTATGTCGGGCTTTTGTATCTGGCGGCGCAAGTTCCGGACCTGGAGCCTGATGATCCCAATGCCAAGGAAGTCACGCTGCCGGTCATTGGCGAGATTTACAAGGCCGGTCTGCATTACCTTCTGCCGATCATCGTTCTGGTCTATTTCCTGATGATCGAACAGAAGTCGCCCGGTCTGTCGGCTTTCTGGGCCACGGCTCTGCTGTTTGTGATCCTTCTCACGCAGAAACCGCTGAAGGCGTTGTTCCGGGGACAAACCAACATGTCCGCGACATTCAAGGAAGGTGTTGCTGACCTGTGGCAGGGCCTGATCGACGGTGCGCGCAACATGATCGGTATCGCGCTGGCGACGGCCACTGCGGGTGTGATCGTGGGGACTGTGACGCTGACGGGAGTTGGGCAGGTCATGGCTGATCTGGTCGAGTTCCTTTCGGGCGGCAACCTGATCCTGATGCTGGTGATGGTGGGGCTTCTCAGCCTGATCCTGGGCATGGGCCTGCCGACCACGGCGAACTACATCGTCGTCAGCTCGCTGATGGCGGGTGTCGTGGTTGAACTGGGCGCTCAAAGCGGCCTGATCGTACCGCTGATCGCCGTGCACCTGTTTGTGTTCTACTTCGGCATCATGGCCGACGTGACGCCGCCGGTTGGTCTGGCCAGCTTTGCCGCTGCCGCCGTGTCAGGGGGCGACGCAATCAAGACCGGATTCACCGCGTTCTTTTACAGTTTGCGCACCGTGGCTCTGCCATTCGTGTTCATCTTCAATACCGATCTTCTGTTGATCGATGTCACTTGGGTCGAAGGCATTATCGTGGCGATATTTGCGACGATAGCGATCCTCGTATTTACGGCTGGCACGATGGGGTACTTCCTGACCCACAGCCGCATCTATGAAAGCGTTGCGCTGATCTTTGTTGCTTTCGCACTGTTCCGGCCGGACTTCTTCATGGATCGCTTTTCACCGCCATTCGAAACGGTCGAACCTTCCGCGTTTGTCGAGGCGATGGGTGAAACTGCACCGGGAACCGAGGTTCGGATGGTCATCAGCGGGCCGGATTTCGACACCTTGCAGATGGTTGACACAACAATCGTCGTCCCGGTCGGCAGTGAAGAAGGCGGTGCCGCGCGTGTCGAGGCGATGGGCTTGCTGCTGATCGAAGAAGACGGGCTGGTCAAACTGGAAGAACCCCTGTTCGGCTCGCCTGTGGCGGATGATCTGGGCAATTTCGACTATTACGGGGACGAGGCCGTGCGCCTGTCCTCGGTCAGTCTGCCGTCCAGCCAGCCGCCGAAACAACTGGTCTACATCCCGGCGATGATCCTGCTGGGTCTGATCGCCTTCCTGCAACGCGGCCGCGCCGCAAGACAAGAGGTGCCCGCATGATACGTTCTGTTCTTTGCGCTGTTGATATCAGCAACGGGGATCTGGATGTCCCGGTCCTGAAAAAAGCCGGTGCACTGGCCGAGATGGAGGGCGCGCAACTGGATGTCGTGTCGATCGTTCCGGATTTTGGTGAAACCTGGGTGTCCGGTTTCTTCGAACCCGATCATCACGAGAAGGCGCTACAGGACGCCCATGCCAGATTGTGGGAAATGTGCGAGGCCACATTAGGCAAAGAACGCAACGAAAAAGTGCGTCACGTGGTGGCAACCGGAACGGCCTATCAGGAAATCCTGAAGACAGCAGAAAGCGCGGGCAGCGATCTGATCGTGATCGGCGCGCATAAGCCCGATCTCAAGGACTATCTGCTGGGGCCCAATGCCGCCCGCGTCGTGCGGCACGCGAACGTTTCAGTTTATGTCGTCCGCTAGGTCAGCGCTGCTTCAGTAGCCTGTCATCTCAAGGTACCCACGACCTTCGTGGGTGCCATTTATTTTGATCGGGCCTTCCCAGTACTCGAACCGGGTGCCCATCCACGCTTTTGGTGTCAGAGCTGATACTTCGACATCCAGGTCACGATCCGGTAACGTGACACGCCACCGAAACGGAATACCGCGTTCTGCGACGATTGCGGTTTCCAGCGGCGTCATCGAAACAGACCCATTCGGCAGGCTGGTAGCCTCTCCGTCCGCGCCGATCCAGGTGGCCGAGGTGAAGTCTCCGCGCGTGCCGCGAAGACGGAACGCCATGAGCTTGTCGCCGCCCTCAAAGCTGAGCGAGAACCAGTCCCAACCGCTTTGGTCCGCAGCCAATGGTTGCGAGGACCATTCGCGGTCCAGCCATCCCTGACCGGTGACTTCCACATCCCGGTCCGGCAAGTGCAGAGTGCCCCGGACCGTGTAGGCGGGCTGAGAATAGTAGTAGCTGGCCTGACCATCTGCGGATTTGACCGAATACCCATCCTCACCGTGAAAAATCAGCGGTCCATCGGCCGTCAGCGACAGGTCATATCCAAAGGTTTCACCGTTTGCTGTCAACGACAGGGTATTCAGGTCCGGACCATCCATTCGCCACTCGTCAATCCATGCCTCGAAGGGGTGCGGGGAAACACCAGCCTGCCCGATACCGCCACGCGACAGGCGCTCGGCAAAATAGTGGTCATCGGGCGTTGTGACAGCGGCGTGCCCCATCCAGATCTGAGGGCTCTGCCAGCCACCAGTTTCAATCGGTTTCAGCGCTGAGCGAAACAGGGTCCACTGTACACCGTAATCCAGCCCATCTTTACCGCGCAGATTTGCCGTCAGGTACCACCATTCGATGCGAAAGGACGGATGCGGGCCGTGATCCTGCGGGAAATTGAATTGGTAGCCGGGTTCAGGAACATCAAAGCCCTCGGCGGAGCCGCCCAACCCGGCATAGCCCTGTGCCAAAGCCGGACAGGGAAGCGCCAATAGCAACATGAAAAGCAAGGTCCTAACGTTCATTGGCAAACACCTTCAGCAGGTCCGCCGGGGGCAGGCGTAGCAAGCGCAAGCCGGGCAGGGCTGCGGCGGCAAGCGCGGCGGTAACGGTCAATCCGAATAATACCAACCATTCCTTTGGGAACAGGAACATCGGCAACTGCCAGCCAAAAGCCTGCACATTGATGACAGTCAGCAGAACCCAGGCCAGAACAAGGCCCAGCGGCAGCGCCAGGCAGGCCGTCAGGATGGCCAACAACCCGCTGCGCAGCAACTCCAGCCGGGCCAGGTGTGCGCGGCTCAACCCAAGGGCCCAGACCGGCGCGATCTGCGGCAGCCGTTGTGTCCACAATGTCAGAAGGCTGGTCAGGATAGCGAATCCGGCAACGCCGAGTGTCAGAATGTTCAGCGCCGAAGTCACAACGAATGTCTTCTCGAACACAGTTATGGATTGCGCCTTCATCGCTGCCTGTTGGACAACGCTTTCGCGCGGTAATTCGAAACGGTCTCGGACCGCCTGCGCCAGTTGACCTGCGGTTTCTGGGGAAACGCGGACACCAAAACGCCGAGCCGGAGTATTGGGCGCGATGGCATTTAGCTGTTCCATCGACACGATGGCCTGACCCGTCGGATTGCCGTAGTCGGAATAGACACCAGCAACTTCCAGCATCCGACCGGGTGTTAGGGCCAACTGATCTCCGGGCCACAGGTCGGAACGGCGGGCCAGTTGCTCGTTTATCAGAACAACCTCTCCGGCCATGACGCGATCCCAGACATCCTGCGACGAAGCGATCAGCGGCCAGTGCTTCCGGTATGTCGCATGATCGATCACACCGTATAGGAACAAGGGACCAGTTTCATGGGGCAGTTCGACCCGGCGGATCGGAAGGATGGCATCCACCTGTGGGGAGAGCCAGTCGACGATTTCCTGGCCTTGTTGGTCGTCTATGGCCGTGACGTACAATTCGGACGTCAGGCGCTGATCCAGCCAGCCGGTGAATGTCAGCCGAAAGCTGGACACCATCGTCCCGACACCGATATTCGCGGCCAACGCCAGCAATAAAGCCATCAAGGCAAGTGAAAGGCCGGGAAGCTGCGCCCTCATGTCCGCCCAGACCCATTGCGCGACAGGACTGCGGGCCTTGCGCTCAAGGACATGAACGATTGCTGAAAGAAACGCAGGCAGCAGCAGGGCCGATCCGGTCAGGATACCAGCCAACAGGGCAAACCCGCCGATCAGCCCGGGGAAAACCAACAAGGCGAGGCAACCCGCAACGATCAACCCGAGGCCGGTGAAGCCCGCAATCCGGCGTGAGCTTGTGGCCTTGCCCCACGCCTGCAGGCCCGGACCCGCAAGAAGTGGCATTCGAGACAGCCGCCATAGCGCGTGTCCACTGGCCATCAGCGTACCGGCAACGGCCATGGCGATGCCTGCAGCGGCCCATTGAGGCTGCAACGACAACTGTCCGCTGACAGGGGCGCCATACAAACCGCGCAAGGTGGCTGCCACGTCAGGAAGTAGTGCACCTGCCAGAAAGAAGCCGAGCAAAAGGCCCAGCCCGCCGCCGACCAGAGCAAGCATGGTCAACTCTGCGAAGATCAGGCAAACCAATCGACGCATGGAGACGCCCAAGGCCCGCAAAGTCCGGATCATGCCGCGTCGCTGGGCAAAAGCCAGTCCAACCGTACCGTGAACGATAAACAGACCTACGGCGAAAGACAGCAGGCCAAAGGCCGCAAGGTTGAGATGAAAGCTTTCGGTCAGTTGCGCAGTATCCAGCTGCGATGACGGGCTGATCCGTTCCAGTTCGGGTGCGAGTTCCGACAAAGGCGGGACCGTGCGGGGTTGAACGGGCAATATGACCAACCGGCTTATTTCACCCCGTCTGTTCATAAGGGTTTCGGCAACGCCGATGTCGGTCAGGATAACGTCCGGTGGCAGAGACGCGCTCGTGATCGCTTTGGGCAGTCCGGAGTGTTCAGCGATCACAGGTTCCAACACCGGCGAGATCAAAAGCACCCCCGGGGCTGTCAGCACGTCGACCGGTTCGGGCGGCTCGGCGCTTTGTTCTGCCTGCGTAATTGCGGGCAGGGCGGGGTAGGAGATCATGTCCACGCCCATCAGGCGCAGCGTTCGATCAGCGATGCGAAACGGCCCTTCCAGAACCGCTGCAACCTGCCACCCGGCCTTGCGCAGCGCGACATAGCGTTCGATGAGGATCGGGCCCGCTGGGTTTCTCAGAATGTCATACTGGCCAATTGCCAGTTGTGAATTGGCGCGATCATAACTGGCCCGCGCCTCGGCATTGATGGCCTGCACTGCTGACCAAAGACCGGTTGCCAGCGCAATTCCAATCAGCAGCGTTGCCAGTTGCAACAGATGCCTACGCCAGTGAGACCACAGCGCCTGAACGACCACAAAGGTCATGCGATGTGTCCGCCAGCAAGGTGGGCGTGCTGGTCCAGTCGCGCGGCAATGGCATGGGAATGGGTGACCAGCAGCAGTGCCGTTCCAGTATCTGCGACCAGTGACAGCATCAGATCCAGTACCGCCGCGCTGGCGGTCTCGTCCAGATTGCCCGTTGGCTCATCCGCCAGCAAAAGCTTGGGCCGAACGCCCAATGCGCGCCCTATGGCGACCCTTTGTTGCTGTCCGCCGGACAAGTTTTCCGGATAGCGGTGCACCAGATCGGTCAGCCCCAGCCTGTCGGCCAGATGCGCAATCCAGTCCGGGTCGTGGCGATTGGCCAGCCGGGCGTGAAAGGACAGGTTTTGCCCGACGGTCAGCGAAGGGATCAGGTTGAACTGCTGAAAAACCAGCGCGACACTGTCGCACCGCAAAGCGGCGCGTCCCGGATCGTCCAGTGCCGACAGCGCTGTGCCGTCCAGAGTTATTTCGCCGTTATCAAAACTGTCCAACGCGGCAGCGAGGTTCAGTAAGGTGCTTTTGCCGCTGCCGCTTTCCCCGGTCAGCGCCAATGTCTGGCCTGCATCAAGTGACAGAGAAACGCCATTCAGAACCGGGCGGCCACCCGGGTACGATTTCCTGACCTGATCAACTACAAGCAACATCCGGGCATCCTGACTGGTTCCTGTCACAATGTGCAACGGGACGCGCCAGTGTCCAGTGCGCATGCTTTCCCGGTTCCTTTCGCCGCAGGTGCGGCACTGGTCGATGGCCGGGGTTGTTCCCGGCCGGGCAAAAGTCCATGCTGTGCCAACGGTTTCACCCTTCGGCACGAGGCGCGAGCGGATGTCCTTATCCGACCAGATCATCTGGGGCAGCATCTATCTGGGCATATGCTTTCTGATCGAGATTGCTTTGCTGACATGGTGCACGCAGTTGATTGAAAAACTGACTGAAAAGTGGCAGGACACGCACCGCTTTTTCACTACTGCCGCGCCGATCAGCGTGGCGCTGGTGTTCATCGTTCTGATTCACACCCTTCAAGTCTGGCTTTGGGCCATTGTCTGGGTCTTTGGTGATGTCTTGCCCGACTGGAACTCGGCTCTCTACTTCTCGTTGGTGACGTTCACGACGCTTGGATACGGCGACATCGTTCTGGGTGAAGAACTGCGTATCTTCGGGGCATTCGCATCCGTGACCGGCCTTTTGGCGTTTGGCTTGTCCACCGCTTTCATGGTCGCGTTGATGACTCGGGTGTTTCAGGAGGAGTTGTTGTTAAAGGATAGGGGCGAATAGACGCGCCAGAGGAGCTCCAAAGCGGATATGTGCCGGTTGTTGTTGCAGGGTGCGGGTCAGTTCGTAACTTTTCTCAAAGTCTGTGCGCAGCATACTTGCAGCAGCTTCAGCGGCCCGGGCGTCGAAGAACAAGGCCATCGCTTCGAAATTCAGGCGGAAGGACCGATTGTCCAGATTGGTCGTTCCCACCGCTGCCAAAGTATCATCAACCACGAAAGCCTTCTGGTGCATGAACCCGTCGGCATATCGAAACACACGAACGCCGCAGTCACGGATTTCGTCAAAATAGGCAAAGGCTGCAAGCCAGGGCAGGCGATGGTCGATCATGTCGGGGACCAGAATCCGCACGTCCACGCCGCGCAGGGCGGCGTGTTGAAGGGCCGTCATGATGTCAATGTCCGGGACGAAATACGGCGAGGCGATCCATAATCTCTCTTTCGCCTCGGCGATGGCGGCAAAGAACATCATCGCGCCGGTCTCGGTCTCGTCCCCCGGGCCTGTGGCAACCAGCAGGGCGTTCATGTCCTGATCGGATTCACTGCCGGCCCAATCCAGATGGTCGATCAGGTCTTCTTCATGGGCCCAGTGCCAGTCTTCGGTAAAGATCAGTTGCAACTGGCGGACGATGTGACCGGTAATCCGGACATGCGTATCGCGCCAATGGCCAAAATGCGCGTTCTGACCCAGATACTCCACGCCGACATTATGCCCGCCTATAAATCCGGTCTCGCCATCAATGATTACAGTTTTGCGGTGATTGCGGTAATTCAACTGAAACCGGAACTTTGGACCACGGCGTTCCTTGGGGTTTGCGACATCTATTCCTGCTTGCTGCAGCGATTCAAGATATGCGGTGGGCAGGCCATAGCTGCCCACGGAATCAGTCAGAAAGCGTACGTGCACCCCACGTTCAGCCGCCGCAACCAGCCGATCCCTTAGTTGCTGGCCCAACGCGTCATCACGCACGATGTAGAACTGGATCAGGACATAATTCTTGGCGGCATCGATTGCCTCAAAAATTGCGTCAAAGGTTGCCTGACCGTCGATCAGCAACGACGCGCCATTACCACGGGACACCGGCAGATGCGCCAAGGCTTCGAAGGGGCGTGGATTAATCTGCATGCTTTCTCGGTCCGGCTTTGAGAAGTCTGCAAAGGTCTTGATGCCCTCGACAACCCGTTCACTTTCCTTTCGGGCAATGCGGTATCCGCGAAATCGGTGATGACCCAGAAACAGGTACATAGGCACTGCCAGCATGGGGGTTGCGATCAGAAAAACCACCCAGCCGACTGCACCTTGTGGCGTACGGGCTGTCTGTGCAGCCCGTATCGAGAACACCACAGCGGTGACGTAGAGAAATATCAGAAACGCGGAAACAAGCAGTGTCCACATGAGGTTGAAAGCTCCGAACCTGTTCAGTTCGCCCCAGTGTAGATGCGCGACCAGTCTTGCGCCATATCAACAATGACCCATCCCATCCCGGGCCCTTTGTCCAGACCATCGGCCAGTTTCCCAATCTGGCTTTCGCGGTCATAAGCCCATTCGCGTTTGTCATCCGTGTGATGTATCAGGATGCCCAGTCGTGGTCCTTCGCCCGACGTCGTCCACTCCATCATGGCGAAATCTCCGTCCGAGTTTCCTCCTGCCAAAATCGGGCGTTTGCCGATTGTGCGTTCGATGTTGATTGGCTTGCCTTCCTTGTCGTCGATAAAGGCGATGCCCGGTGCCTTGACCAGATCTGGCGAGCCATCGACCGTTTCATAGCTTGTATTGCCGTAAGTTCCGAGGACCTGCCAGGGCGGAATGCCATAGGCGCTTTCGGCAAAAACACGCATGAAATGAAGGCCGCCGCCGGAAACGATGTATGTCTTAAACCCTTCATCACGCAGGTAGCGCAACAGCTCGATCATGGGTTGATAGGTCATCTGATCATAGCGGAGATCAGTTTGCGGATGGCGAGACTCGTCGAGCCAATGTGCGACCGTTTCCTGAAACTCGGCGACGGTCATGCCCGAATGCGAGGCGTTGACGACTTCGATTAATGCATCATGCCCACCTTCCAAGACAGCCGCTAGATCTCCTTGCGCTGCCGCCTTCAGGATGGGTGTTGTGAGGATCGAGGGATCCTGTTCTGCCTTTTCGGCCAGACGGTCCATAGCAAAAATAAACTGAAAATACACAGGTTGCTCGGCCCAAAGGGTGCCATCATTGTCGAAAACAGCAATCCGGTCTGCAGGAGTGACATATGCTGGCCCGGACGGATCCGTTACCGATTCTAAAAATGAAATAATCTGATCGCGGGTCTCGGTGTCTTGCCAGCTTGGCAGGGGATCAGCACTGCCGGTGACAGGAAAGGTCAAGGCAAAGACGATGGCAGACAATCGCAGCATTACACAACACTCCGTTCAAAATGACTGGGGCCACCCTTGCAGGCGGCCCCGAGTTGTTTGCAGTTTTAGTTGCTGGTTGGAGTTGACAGTTTGTCCATCACCTGATCCAGGCTGAAGCTGGCAGCTTTCTGCCGCGGCGGGAATTCCTGGAACGTGCTCAGGAATTGCCCGACATATTGCTGGGCAGGCACCAGGAAATAGACCCGGTCGATCATCCAGTCGTAATATGTGTTGGACGTGCGATAACCGCGTTCGTACGGATCGCGGCGCAGGTTCACGATGATCGGGACGCGCAGCGGGGTGAAGGGTTCCATCCAGGCGCGCAGGGTTGCCCATGCTTTCTGCTCGAGAAAGATCAGCTTCCAGTCATCGAACCGCAAAGCCGAAAGGTCGCCGTCATCGGTGAAATAGAACACCTCCCGGCGCGGACTTTCAGCGGTTTCACCTGTCAACAGCGGAAGAATATTGTAGCCATCCAGATGCACCTTGTAATCGCGGCCCATCGCGGGCGAGGAATAGCCGGCCATCAGCTTTTCCTTGATCTCCGGATCACCGGCGACAGCAAGGTATGTCGGCAGCCAATCCATGTGGTGCACGATTTCATTGGTCACAGAACCCGGCTCAATCTTGCCGGGCCAGCGCACCATTGATGGCACGCGCCATCCGCCTTCCCAGTTGGTATTCTTTTCGCCCCAGAACGGGGTCGACGCCGCATCAGGCCAGGTGTTGTAGTGCGGGCCATTGTCGGTGGAATAGTGGACGATTGTATTGTCGGCGATGCCGAGTTCGTCCAACAGGTCCAGCAACTGACCGACCTGGATGTCATGTTCGATCATGCCGGCTGTATATTCATCGGCCACGCCGCCCATGATCTCATTTGCCTGATTGCGCATTTCCTCTTTTACATGGGTGCGGAAATGCATGCGGGTGCCGTTCCACCAGACATAGAAGGGTGTTCCATCCTGATTGGCCTTGCGAATGAACTCTATGGCAGCCTCGAGCGTTTCCTCGTCCACCGTTTCCATGCGCTTTTTCGTCAGTGGACCAGTGTCTTCAATCGGACCTCCTGCGGTTGAGCGGATGACACCGCGCGGGCCATAAGCCTCGCGGAAGGTGCGTCCGTCGGGTAAAACCGCGTCTCCGGGATAGTCTTCATGTTCGGGCTCTTCCTCGGCGTTCAGGTGATAGAGATTCCCAAAAAACTTATCAAAACCGTGGTTTGTGGGAAGGTGCTCATCCCGGTCGCCAAGGTGGTTCTTGCCGAACTGGCCGGTGACGTACCCGTGGTCCTTCAGCAAACCCGCAATTGTCGGGTCTTCGACCTGCATCCCTTCTTTTGCGCCAGGCAGCCCAACCTTGGACAGGCCGGTGCGAAACACCGATTGACCCATGATGTAAGATGACCGGCCTGCGGTGCAGGACTGTTCACCGTAGTAGTCGGTAAAAATCATACCCTCATTGGCAACGCGGTCGATATTGGGTGTCCTGTAACCCATCAATCCCATCGTATAGGCCGAGATATTGGATTGACCGATATCGTCACCCCATATCACAAGGATATTGGGCTTTTCATTCTGTGCCCATGCCGGAATTGCAAGGCACGCGGCAAATGTGGCCGCAGCCAGCCTGCGCAATAGTGGGGTTGGTCTGAGTTCTTCTGATGACATCTTACGCTCCTGAAATGGCGGGTTGGAACCCGGTCGTTTCGAAATTGACGGCTCAGCCGAAAAACTGCTGAAACATCATGTGTAAGGCGCTGATTCTCGGATTGAATTCTTTTTCTGAGAGAGCCTCGGGAAATGATTGAATAACTGTACCTGCGAGGGCAGAACTATCACATAGGAAGATTAAAATATACTAATTTCAGGTTAAACTTAGCGAAGGGTGACCGGACCAAGTTAACTACTTTTCGTCGGACCCATCTTCACCCAATTGCCCGTCCAGTGACATCAGAATTGCAACCGGTCTCAATGCGGGAATATGGCTGAAAACGATCAAAATGCATACGGTCAACGGCACACTCAGGAAGGCTCCGATCAGGCCCCAAACAGTTGTCCAGAAGGTCAGCGCCAGTATCACCAGAAACGTGGACATATTGAGCGATCTTCCCAGCAGGGCAGGGTCCAGGAAGTTGCCAATCAGAAACTGGATGGTGCCGCAGCCAAAAACGATAATCAGAAACGGGCCGATGGTTTCATACTGAACCAGCGCAATCATGGCCGGGAAGACAACGGCGATGATGGATCCGATCGAGGGAATGAAATTCAGCGCAAATGTCAAAACGGCCCAGGTTTCAGCGTATTCGAGGCCAAGAAGCCGGAACACCGCATAGCTGATGCCGGCGGTAATCAGGCTGATAAAGGTTTTGACACCGACATAGCGTTGAAGACTGTCGGTAATTGCGTCCAGAATTGCGGCGAACTCGGCCCCGGCCAACGGGTTGCCTGCGGCCAGTTGGATCTTTTTGCGAAAAGCAAGTCGTTCGGCCATCAGAAAGGCGACGTATAGGCTGATTAGAAAGAAGTGATTGAGCAGAGAGGTAGCGCTGCCCAGCAGAATCCGGGCCACATAAGTCATGTCCAGACTGACCAGATTGTCCCGAATGAATTTCGTGACATCGTTGCCGACCAACCCGGTGACGCGCTCTACCGCGCCGTCGAACTGACTTTCGTATGTGGTGACAGAACGGGCGAACTGCGTGGCCTGGCTGCCCACAATGTACATGATCATGAACAGACCTGCCAAAACCACGGTCACACCGGCAATGTTGGCCAGCCAGACCGGTGCGCGGGTAACGGCAATCACCCGGTCGCTGAGGGCAATGATCAGAACGTTTATCAGCAACGCCATGGTCAGCGGAATCAGGAATGCGGAACCGGCATATAGGCCAACCACGATCAGAGTGATGACAATCACAATGTCTCGCAGAACCGACAGCCTGAGCATGGGGCGGTCACTCGATTCTTGGGCTTTCAGATCCATGGAACGAACAGTTTCCGGTGCATTTGTTAAGGGTCACGGTCCGATTCTGCACAGCGCGGCGGGTTTATGCAATGCGCTCAGGCATTTATACGCGTCTATTCGGCAACACAGGCCTGCACGCGGGTTCTTTGCAAGACTTATGCGGGTTAGACTCGCGACATGCACGCGTTCATGATTCCCTCGTTTGATCGTCCGCTTCGTGCCCTGTGGTTGGCAATCCGGCGTTTCGTCGACAAGAATGGTTTTGTGATGAGCAGCCATGTCGCCATGTCTTTGATGATGGCGTTGTTTCCTTTTGTCCTTTTCACCGTCGCGTTGGCTGGTTCGTTGTCGGAGGGCTACGTCACTGACGATCTGATCGACCTGATTTTCGGAGCGTGGCCTGAAGATGTGGCCAAACCGATCGTTGCCGAACTGCGCGCGGTGCTGGACAACGCCGGCTCGGGCGTCATAACGCTGGGCGGTTTGCTCGCCATCTATTTTGCGTCAAACGGGGTGGCCGCTGTGCGCGCCGCTATGAACCAAGCCTATCATGACAGTGACAGCTGGCCGTTCTGGAAGACCCGGCTTTTGTGTATCGGCCTCGTCATCCTCGGCGGTGCCTCGGTTCTGATCATCGCAATGGTAGAAGTTGTGCTTCCCTTTTACACAAGGCTGGTGACGGAAAACACGGCCGTTGATGTATCAGGGTGGTTGTCCGTGGACAGGCTGGGCTGGATTTTTACAGTTGCCGTGCCTGCGGGCTTGGTGATCATCGCACATCTGGTGTTGCCCACACGTCGGCATCGGTTGACCCAGATTCTGCCGGGCGCATTTCTGACCCTTTCGTTATGGGCCGCAGGCGGATGGGCTTTCTCCATCTATATCGGCAAATTCGCGACTTACAGCGCGACCTATGCCGGTCTTGCTGGGGCTATGGCGGCCCTGATTTTCCTGTACCTGTGCGCCGCCATGTTGATCCTGGGGGCGGAATTCAACGGTGCATTGATGGATCTTGAAAACGAGTCCCAAGCGAAAGACTAACAAAAGAAGGGCGCGCTGCCGGCGACCTGTTTGCTCGCATATAGGAGGCATTTGGCGTGAAATGCCGCTTTGTTCGGCATGTCAGCGCCTGTATTGCGCCATGTTGATGGCAAATTCCGCTGGCAATCTCAGGGCAGGGTACAAATCCCGGCATTCTTCATGAGGTCAGCCATGCCAGAACAACCAGCGCCCGAACCAAAGCGCACACGCCGCGTCACAATCGATCAGCGGATTGCGGAACTACAGGCCAGACCGCCCGTTTACATCAATCACGGTGAAGCTCTGCTTATTCAGGGGATGGCCACCGCCTCCTTCCGCGAACAACGCCTAAGCGGAAACCGGATACTCCTGGACGATTGAGTTCAGCCCCTAAATCCAGTTGCGACAACGAATTTTTCCGAACTATCTGACCGCGATGCAGGTGGTTTGACATTAGCCACCTTCTCGAATTTCTGTTTCAACAGCTTTTGTAGATCGCCCTCAGCGCCGCCGGCTAGAACCTTGGCGACAAAGGTGCCGCCTTCCTCGAGAACGTCAAATGCGAAATAGGCTGCGGTCTCGCACAGCGCCATGATCCGCAAATGGTCGGTCTGTTTGTGCCCCGAGGATGCAGCGGCCATGTCTGACATTACCACGTCAGCCTTGCCGCCCAGCCAGTCTTTGACCTTCTGGTCAGCGTCGTCCTCCATGAAGTCCAGCACATGAGCTGTCGCACCGGCGACCGGTTCCACCTCCTGTAAATCGACACCCAGAACAGTACCGATCCGCTTGCCGCTTTTCTCGCCCAGCGCGTTGACCCGTTTGACCGCGACCTGCAGCCAGCCGCCGGGCGCGCAGCCCAGATCCACGACACGGGCTCCCGGAACCAGAAAGCGGAATTTCTCGTCCAGCTCCAATATCTTGAATGCGGCACGCCCACGATAACCTTCGGCTTGGGCGCGCTTAACATAAGGGTCGTTCAACTGCCGCTCGAGCCAGCGGGTCGAGCTGAGCTTGCGCCCGCGCGCAGTCTTGACCTTGACCTTCAGGTCGCGCTGTCCGCGACCTGAGGTATTTTTGCCAGTCGGTGTCTTCGCCATCAGAACGGTCCGTCTTCCAATACGCCGTCCGCGCTCATCTGTGCATATAGCAGACCTTCGCGCAGTCCCCGGTCCGCCACGGAAAGACGGTCGGTGGGCCAGCATCGTAACAAAGCCTGCAAAATGGCCGAGCCGGACATGATCAGGGCCTGCCGGTCATCGCCGATGCGCGGATCCCGGCGCCGACCCTGAGGGCCGAGTTCTAGATACCCACGTATGACTTTGTCAATCTGATCGCTGGTCATGCGCAGACCGTCCACTTTCGTCCGGTCATACCGTTTAAGACCAAGATGCGAGGCCGCAACGGTTGTCACCGTGCCACTGGTGCCGACGATCTGGAAGCCTTCCCGCGCCTGTTCGTCCTTGTAGGGCGCGAAGTCGGCAAGGTTTTCCTCGAAAAACCAACTCATCAGGGCAAAGCGGGCCGAGTCGTCTTCGACGTCGTGAAACTGATCGCGCAAAGTGGCGACGCCCAGCGGAACGCTGATCCAATCCACCACCTTGGCAGCGGGAAAGGGGCTTTCAGCCGCGTGAAAGCCGTTGTGAAGACGCATGATTGCAGCAGGGCGATCCCGGCGCGGCACGGATGAGATATCGATCCACACCAGCTCGGTCGAACCGCCACCGATGTCTACAACAAGCAGCTGCTCAGTCTTGGTCGATACCAACGGAGCGCAGGAGATGACTGCCAGACGGGCTTCTTCCTCGGGCTGTATGATTTCCAGCGTCAATCCGGTTTCGCGCTTGACCTGGCGGATGAACTCGCGCGAGTTCTTGGCGCGCCGACAAGCCTCGGTCGCGATCAGGCGCATTCGCTTGACCCGGTTCCGTTTGAGCTTCTGTTGACAAATCCTGAGCGCCTGAACGGTACGCGCCATAGACGCCCGAGACAGACGTCCGGTGCGTTCAAGTCCCGCACCCAGTTGCACGGACTTGGAGAAACTGTCTACCACATGAAACCCGCTGCCCTTGGGCTGGGCTATCAGCATGCGGCAGCTATTCGTTCCCAGATCCAGTGCCGCATATAGTGCATCCGGATCGGGTTTTGCCGGCGCGGGGCTTTCGACCGCTTTCGGGAACGCGCCCGCACCTTTGGGACGCTTGGGCGCCATCTTCACGCCCTCCGATTTTCGAGTTAATCTGACCCTAGGCGGCACATCGCCGTCGTGCAAGTGATTTCAAAACTCAATTTAAGGTGAATGTCACGCATCGTTCACACTGAAGTGCAACCTGTCTTGTCAGAACCCTGTTCGGGGTTCTTTACAAGCTTACAGCCAGATACGGAGTCTGCAATGAAAGACGAGCGCACCCTTTCTTTTGACGAGTATGATGAACTCATAAACCCACGCCCTGAGGAATGTGATTTTGACCGCGTCGTCGAACGCGCCCTGTCGCGCCGTGGATTTATGGGAAGTGTTCTGGCGATGGGCAGCTTTGCTGCGGTCGGGGGCTCGATTCTGCCGACAGGCGCAAGGGCCGCTGCCAACCGTTTCTCGTTCGAAGCGATCCCTGTATCCACAGCGGACGATGTCGTTGTGCCCGCCGGTTACAGGGCAGAGGTCATGGTGCGCTGGGGCGATCCGCTGTGGTCGGATGCGCCCGAGTTTGATCACGCCACGCGCGGCACTGGTGCAAGTCAGGAACGCGCCTTCGGCGACAATACCGACGGACAGGATGTATTCTTCCATGATGGACACGTGCTGTTGGTGGTGAACAATGAATACACCAATCGCGATATCATTTGGGGCAACAACCCTGACGCCAAGCCGGCATCTGACGATGACGTGGCCAAAGGCATGATGGCACATGGTGTCACCGTTGTTGAGATTGCCAACACCGACGGCAAGTGGGGCATTGTCAAGGACAGCCCGTATAACCGCCGCGTCACTCCGCAGACCGACATGACGATCACCGGGCCCGCCGCTGGTCATGACCTGATGAAAACCGAAGCCGATCCATCGGGCACAGCTTGCAAAGGGACATGGAACAATTGCGGCAACGGGTTGACACCGTGGGGCACCTATCTGGCCTGTGAAGAGAACTTCAACGGCTATTTCTCGGCCGAAGATGAAAACCACGAAACCAGTGCCGAGCTTAAGCGTTACGGCGTGTCCGCCAAAGATTGGGGTTACGGCTGGGCAAGGATCGACGACCGGTTCGATGTCGCAAAGAACCCCAACGAACCAAACCGCGCAGGTTATGTCGTCGAAATCGATCCGAGAGATCCCAACTCGACCCCACGTAAGCTGACCGCCCTGGGCCGTTTCAAACACGAAAACGCTGACACCGTGGTCAACAACGATGGTCGCATCGTAGTTTACATGGGCGATGACGAACGTGGCGAGTTCCTGTATCGCTTTGTATCCGACGGCGTCTATGCGGCTGGAGTAGATACCAATGCGCTGCTTGAAAACGGGACGCTTTCGGTCGCTAAGTTCAACGACGATGGTACCGGCGAGTGGCTGGAGCTGACGCCCGAGACCACCGGACTGGCTTCACAGGCCGAGGTCAGTATTCACACCCGCCTGGGCGCCTCGGCGGTGGGCGCAACCACGATGGACCGCCCGGAATGGGTCGCCTCGAACCCGAATGCGCCGGAGGTCTACTGCTGCCTGACCAACAACAAGAACCGAGGCGTCAAACCGAATGCTGGGGGCGACGACACATCCGCCAATGGCCCGAACCCGCGGGACAAAAACAACTATGGTCAGATCGTTCGCTGGCGTCCGGATGGCGGGGACCACACCGCCGCTGGATTTGGCTGGGATCTGTATGTTCTGGCGGGCAACCCCACGGTGCACAGTGACGCTTATGCCGGATCCGGCAACGTGAACGCCGACAACATGTTCAACTCGCCCGATGGCCTCAAGTTTGACAGCAATGGCCTGCTTTGGATCCAGACTGACGGCAAATACGGCAACGACGGTGACTTTGCAGGCCATGGCAACAACCAGATGCTGGCAGGGGACCCAGTGACAGGTGAGATCCGCCGCTTTCTGGTTGGCCCCAATGAATGCGAGGTCACCGGTCTGAGCTGGTCACCGGATCGCCGAACCATGTTTGTCGGCATTCAGCACCCGGGTGAGGATGGAAACAGCCACTGGCCCGAAGGCGGTGACTCGGTGCCGCGTTCGGCGATCATCGCCATCACGCGCGAGGACGGTGGCCTGGTCGGTTAAGCCCCGCGTCTGAGTTGAATCATTCCCCGGACGGCAGGTGTGGTCCGGGGAATTTCTGTTTATGTGCCGTTTTCATCGAGAACTTGAGAATTTTGAGGTGCCCGCAGAGCACCGAAACGGGTTAGAACCCGCGGTATCCCGTTGTGGGCCGAAAAGGTCGCTTGAAAAGCGTTGTGTGTCGAAAACCGACCGACCCGAGCCCATATTGAAGTTTAGAACCGGTCCATCTGGTAAGGAGGAATCAAAGGCGATGCCTGACGTCACAATCGTTTTTTGGCGCGACATCCCCGCTCAGGTCATCGTTGGCAAAGGCCGGCGTGGCGCCAAGCGGCAGTTGGAGGAGCGGTTCGAGCAAGCCATTGACCGGGCTGCGATGAAGGTAAATGCCAAGGACAGTGATGCCTACCTGGCCGAATGGCGCAAGGCCGACCCGTTCGAGGTCGAGGGTGATCCGGCAGAAATCGCGGAAGCTCAGGCCGTGCGCCTTGAAACGGAATACGATCAGGACCGCATCAAGGCCCTGATCGCCAACGACGGTTGGGCATAGGCCCGGTTTTAATAAAGGGAGGCCTCAATGGCTTTGCTGAATTTCAAGAAACGTGATGTGGCCGAGAAGGCCCCGGTGAATCCGACCGTCGAAGCCTTTCTGCAAGGTTATTCGATCGAGGTGATGCCTCGCACCGCCGAGAAGGTCGAGGATTTCCGCGCGTTGCTGCCCGAAGGCACCCGCGTCTACATCGCCCATATCGAGGGCACACCGATCGAAGACATGGTCCAGACCGCCAAGCGGATTGCGGCCGAGGGGTACCCGGTGATGCCGCACTTCCCGGCGCGCATCATCAAGGATGCCGCGACGCTTGAGAACTGGATTTCGATGTACCAGGGCGAAGCAGGGGTCGATCAGGCGCTGATGCTGGCCGGTGGTGTTGCCAAGCCGCACGGCGATTTTGACAGCTCGATGCAGCTGCTGGAAACTGGCCTGTTCGACAAGGCAGGCTTCAAACGTCTGCACGTTGCCGGCCACCCCGAGGGAAACAAGGACATCGACCCGGACGGTTCGACCAAGAATGTCGACGACGCGCTGCGCTGGAAACAGAAGTTCAGTGAAACCACCGACGCGGAGATGGCGCTGGCAACCCAATTCGCCTTTGACGCCAAGCCGATCATCGCATGGGCCGACGGTCTGAAAGCGGCGGGCATTGATCTGCCGATCCACATTGGTATCGCTGGACCAGCCAAGTTGCAGACGCTGATCAAATTCGCGATTGCCTGTGGTGTTGGTCCGTCTCTGAAGGTTCTGCAGAAGCGTGCCATGGATGTCTCCAAGCTTCTGCTGCCCTATGAGCCGACCGATGTTGTGACCGAGCTGGCCAACCACAAGGCCGCCAACCCTGACTTCAACATCACCAACGTACATTTCTTCCCGCTTGGTGGTATCAAGACCAACGCCAACTGGGCAATCGACAACGGCGGCGCTTCGGCACAGCCTGTAAACTCCTAAGGAACGGACATGACCCGTACAGTCGTAGAATCAAAAACAAAAACCGCCGTTCTGGGCTTTGATGAACCGTTTTGTGTGATCGGTGAGCGGATCAACCCGACCGGCCGCAAGAAACTGGCCGCTGAACTGGAAGCGGGGGACTTCTCGACCGTTGAGAAGGACGCCATCGCTCAGGTTGCTGCAGGCGCGACCGTTCTGGATATCAACGCAGGCGTTGTCTACAACTCGAACCCCAACCCGAACGAGACCGAGCCGCCGCTGATGCGCAAGATCGTCGAACTGGTGCAGGGTCTGGTCGAAGTGCCGCTGTGCATCGACTCGTCGGTTCCCGGAGCCTTGGAAGCCGGTCTTGAGGCAGCTCAGGGCCGCCCGCTGCTGAACTCGGTCACTGGCGAAGAAGAGCGTCTGGAACTGGTTCTGCCGCTGGTCAAGAAATACAACGTTCCGGTTGTTGCGATCTCGAATGATGACACCGGCATCTCGGAAGACCCCGATGTCCGTTTCGAAGTGGCCAAGAAGATTGTTGAGCGCGCCGCCGATTTCGGCATCCCTGCGCATGACATCGTCGTCGACCCGCTGGTCATGCCCATCGGCGCGATGGCAACTGCTGGTCAGCAGGTGTTCGCTCTGGTCCGTCGCCTGCGCGAGGAACTGGGCGTGAACACCACTTGCGGTGCGTCGAATATCTCGTTCGGTCTGCCGAACCGCCACGGCATCAACAACGCGTTCCTGCCGATGGCGATGGGCGCTGGCATGACTTCGGCGATCATGAACCCGGTCGCGCTGCCGGTGACGCAGAAGAAGATCGCAGAGAAGAAAGAGCAGGTCACGGCGGCTGGAATCATCCTGCCTGAGGGCATGGATGATGAGGCCTTTGTTCAGATGTTCGGTCTGGGCTCGACCAAGCCACGCGCTGGTAAGGAAATGGAGGCCATTCGTGCTGCCAACCTGCTGACCAACAATGACGCGCATGGCGGAGAGTGGATCCGGTTCAACAAAGACCCGGAAGAAGCCGGTGCAGCCGGTGCTGCAGGTGGCCGTCGCGGTGGTGGCCGTCGTCGCCGCGCCTGAACCGTTTGCGACTTTTTTCAAAAGGCCGGGTTCTCCACCCGGCCTTTTCTTTTTGATATTGATCAATGCTGTTTTTCCATGCTGCCGCAGAATATCGTGATCGGAACGCTGCGATCAGGTGATTTCATGACCAAACATATTCCACCAAAACTGTCCGATGCGGACCTCAGCAAGAGACTGACCAAAAAGGAGTATTTCGAGCGGCTTGAGGGGCTTCAGGCGCAGCTTGCAAAGATACAGCAGGCTTTTTTGTTCCACGACCTGAAAGGCGTGATTGTGTTCGATGGCTGGGACGCCGCAGGGAAGGGCGGAACCATTCGTCGGATCAGTCAGGCGCTGGACCCGCGCAGTTTCAAGGTCTGGCCGATCGGAGCGCCTCGAAACTACTATCTCAACCGGCACTACCTGCTTCGGTTTTGGGAACGTCTGCCACCTTCGGGCGCAATTTCCGCATTTGATCGAAGCTGGTATGGCAGGGTCCTGGTCGAACGGATCGAGGAGCTTACACCTGAAAAACGCTGGCGCGAAGCATATCAGGAGATCAACGATTTCGAACGCATGTTGGTGGATGACGGGACCCGGATTGTGAAGCTGTTCTTTCACATTTCAGAGGATGAGCAGATGCAACGTTTCACCCAACGGCTGACAAACCCGCTGAAACGCTGGAAACTGACCTACGAAGATTTCCGTAATCGTGAGAAATGGGAGATAACCGAGGTCGCCGTGAATGAAATGTTGGCCAAAACCTCGACGCTGAAAGCGCCGTGGCATGTGATCCCCGCGAACAACAAGAAATACGCAAGAATCAATGCTATGAACGTCATTGTTAAGGCGTTTGCAGAAGATGTTGATCTGAACCCGCAACACCTTGACCGGCAAACACTGGACGCGGCGGGCAAGGCATTAGACGTAGATCAATCGCTGATTGAAAGCCTGCGTGCCCGCACCGAGTAACGATCCTGCTTGATCCCGATCCGGCGACGATGCTATGCCAGCCAAAGAGGCGGGTATGGTGAAAAGGTATCACACGAGCTTCCCAAGCTCTTGTTACGGGTTCGATTCCCGTTACCCGCTCCAAGAAAATACTATAAGCGTCTATAAAATTTTAATAAAGTGCGCCTTCACTGCGCAAATTTTGAGTTTTGATAAACGCAGATTATGCAGCGTTATCTTCGATCAGATTCTCTGGTTCTTCAATTTGACGGTGTCTGCGCCGCTGACCTGTGGTCTTCAACCAGCTACCTCTTTTGGCCCGATTGATCGAGTGCCGCAATAAACCTGGTCGTCAAATAGGCACAGTGACACCAATCTTTGGGGCTTTGAACCAGCCTGACGATCCTGTTTTGGAGGTAGTCTCGGAAGCCCTTTGAATTTCTGCACCAGATGTTCAGATCAGGAACATCGGCATGTTTTCAACACTGCCTAACTCAATCTGGCAACGTCGTGACCGTCGATAACAATAGCAAAGTTCCAGAATTTCCTGACCTCTTCCTCAGCGGTTCGTGCCGCTGTTTCCTCGTCAGGGATGCGTTCAATTCGAAAACCAAACTGTTCGAGCCCACAATAGTCTACTCGGCTCAGAATGATCGGAACCACATTTCTTTCGATTGCTGCGGCGGCGAGTAATCTTGCAACAGTATATGGAGACTTCGAGGGCTCAACGATCCTGACGCCAATATATGTGTGGTCCTCAACTTCGCGTTCCCAAAGTGCGGTTGACGGAAGTAAGTCCATATCGGGGAACAGAACTTTTCCAAATTGCCGCGTAGCTCGATCTCGAAGGATAACATCATCCAAATCAACCGGTACTTCCGGCGTGAAGGTGTTGACTATCTTGTACCAGTTGTTTTCAGCCATTTTTTCAGCTCGTCGCTATGATATCTGCAGCTGCGGACACACCGGATTCAGGCAGCTCAATTTGTTGCAGTGTTGTACGAAAGTCTTCCGCGCCCCCGTCATCCAGACAAACCTGTACCGTTCGTTCCAGCTTCATGAATTCCGCTTCCGTAATGGTTGCACAAAGATTGCGGTCAGATAGTGCTCTTGCGCGTCGTTCCTGGTCGTCCAAATAAGGCGCAGACTGTGGGATAAGTATTGCGGGAATCTTGTGGTAGAGGATCTCGTGGACCGAATTGTACCCGGCGGCAGATATTACCAAGTCGGCGGATAGACATAGCTTTGTAGCCTCTAAAGTATTAACCACCTTTGAATTTTTCCAACCAAACGCGGCTGCCTGAACCGCGCTACCGGGCCAGGTTACGACCAGGTGAAGGCAGTCTGCGCGGCACTCAAGCATTCCTGAGATAGCTTGCAGTTGAGCGGACCTGTCAGAGGCAACTCCTCCGCCTAACATGCTGACAATCAGTAGCTTAAAATCGTGACCAAACCGCTCGGCCAGGCGCGTCCGGAGGTTTTCGGAGTCCTCGGGCGACTGCACTACCTGCCGAAAAATTGGCCCTATGTTGTGAACATGTTCACCGTAACTGTAAGCGTCGTTAAGCTCCTCAAAAGCCTCTGACGGCACGATGACCCGGTCGAATATGCCCTCACGACGAAGCATGATATGTCGGGACCGACCCTTGGGCCAAAGGCCACGGCGGATCCAGACTGCGGATAATCTGTGTTCCCGGATTACGCGATTGACGGAATCGAACACATAGCCACCGTCAAAAACGAACCGGTCGCCTTCTTGTAATGCGGCGTTCAGACGCCGGTAGGTCAGGATGTCATTCGCGTTGGAACTGTCGTTTACGTCTGATCGGGCGACCAGCGGTATACAGTCGATCCCCTCGCGTCGAACCATAGGAACACAACTTGGGAAGGCCGCGAACACCGGGGACATGTGTTTTGGCAAAGCCTTGGCGATCACAGTGCACCGCTGCGCATGACCCAACCCAACTCCGTTAGTTGGCAAGAACAAGGTTCTCGGCGACGTCCGTTTGGGTGGTCGCGGTTTGGCGCTAAGCCCTGCGGCGGTTTCGAGCCGGGATATATCTACTGTCCGCAGCCACGGAGACTTTCGTGTTTGGTCAGCGATGTGTGGTGTATTCCCGATAATTTTGCCGATCAGGTATCCATCCAAAGCAAAAAGCGTCTTGGGTCCAAGTAATGCCGGCGCTCCGGACGATATCAAAACCTCGTCTTCGGTGCAGTCGATCACGACTCCACCGGCTGCAATCACTTCAAGCGCAAGCTCGGCCATCCGATCGCCTGCGATGCCATGCCCAAACATCGCGAGGATATCCGTTGAATTTGCGAGGGTTAGAGGCGAAAGATCAGTATAAAGAACTCTGGGGAGATCGTTGAATTTTGAGGCTTTTAGGAACTCATTCTGCGCACCGCTCACAACCATCTTAAAGCCATAGCTGCCCTGATTGCTCATCCGGGAAAGACAGGACAACGTTTCAGAGTCGTCCAACTCCAAGGAACCCAACACGACGGTTACGTTCGCCAATTCACCAATTGGCCGGGTGATCGGTCGAGTTTCAGTTACCAGGGGGCTGATAGCTGAAGGTGAAATGGAACGCGGCTGAAGGTCCGATAGATCAATGACCGTTGCTTCGCGCCCCAGTGCAAACGCGAGACGGGCTTTTGCACCAATGTAGCTTTGCTGAGTACTGAACCGGCCAGTTGCGATTACCGGAACATCCGTCCCGAGTTGCTTTTGTCGCAATGAGGCAAGCAGCCGGTCATCTACTTCTTCAGCGCCGAGGACAAACACGGCTTCCGCTTCGAGTTCTTCGGTATCGGCGAGAAGTGTCGCAGCCTCGTAGTGTCTTCCGCGCCCTGCATCCTCAGGAAAATAGATTGCATCGATGCAAACATCGAAACCACGCTTTCGGAGTTTCAGAGCAAAAATCAATTGTGCGTCAAAAGACCGAACTGAAAGTGTACCCGCTTCAACAAAAATCATGTCAGCGCCTCTCTGTCCGCGGTCAGAATGGCGCCCAATCGCTCTTTGAATTTTTGGCCCGAGTAGCGCTCAAGCAGCGGCTGTGCCTCAGCAACTTTCTCATGATACCGGTCGGGGGAAGAAATCAGGTCAGAAATGATCCGGTCCACATCCCCGGGGCTACAGGGGATTACGGCATTTCCGAATGTCTGTGCGGTTTCCGGATCCGTCAAGACGACCTTGCCGGCTGCGATAGCCTCCGCAATTACGCGCCCGAAACTCTCTCGCCAAGTCGGCGCTGTAAAGTAGACAAAAAAATCTATCATCTCAAAAAAATCTTCCAGACTGATCGCGTCAAATGGAAACAAAGTCCAATGCGGACGAACGATGTCCGTGTCCATCAACGCGTTCGCACCAAGAATGACATTGGCCTGCGCGTGTTTGGGAAAACACAAATCAAGATCGGCGACAGATGGAAACTTTTCGAAGCCAGGTCGCGAATGTCGACCGCGTCGGTCCTCTGGCTTTTCGCATGGTTCGCCTTTGTCACTGAAAAAGATGTTGAACCAGTCATCTTCCAGGACAGTCCAATGGCGGGCCTTGCGAAATTTGGACAACCAGCCTGTGACGGTCTCACGGTTATACGACGAAATTGGCGCAAGCGTTTTCCTAAGCGCGAGGGTCGACAAGTCTATCTGATCCAGACAGTTTGAAACGTCGAAGCCTTCTTCGTCGCCCGGACGCAAGAAGTTTTCGTGGGTTACAACGACTATTTCCTGCGCATAAATCTCTGCGCTCAAAGAGTTTTGAAACTTCAGGAAAGACGGATTGTGCAAGATAACAAAATCAGCGCATATCCGGGGGGCGTCCCAAACCATTGGAATACGAAGTTCGTCCAACACTCGCTGCAGCACCGGCGCGACATGCTGACTGCTGCCAAACATAATGGAGGTCCTCGCATGCACCACCAGATCAGCGAACTCGGCGGCCACGCGCAGTTCGGCAGCGACGGCCATGGAAGTGCCACCTAAAAACCGGGGCTCAATAACATACGCGATCTTCACTTTCTTAGGATATCGAATGTTTGGAAATTGCGTCATGACTTCAGTGCAGGGAAGAAGCGGCAAGCGCTGCGCTGCCAACTTGTGAAACCTCTGCACTGTTTGCGGCATTGCCAGCAAAGCCGTAATCCACCTGTCCCCGTGAAACGGTGTCAAAAAAACTGCGCAACTCAAGTGATAATTCGTCATCACCCAATAGCAAGTCTGGGTTCTTTTGAAGATAATCCCACAAAGCCTGGATGTTATTCTCGGACAAAAACTGATCTATCGTCAGCAAATGCTCCAATGTAATTTCGGCACGCACATGCTGAGATGGCAGTAAGAACAATAGGGCAGTTACTATCGCAACAAGTTTAGAGTTAGGCATCTTAAACCCCGATCTCCGATTGTTAACCTACATCGTTTTGCCTCTTACAGCCAGAAACTGGCCGGTATTCATTGGTTTGTCGCCGTTTTTAGTTTGCTCAAAACTTGCCTTTTTAGCTGATCGACTTGATCTGTCGCAGAAGCGCTGCGACGAACCTTTTTCACTTTGGATTTCGTAGCACTATTGCCGGCCAACCATAATTCCACGACGCCGTTTTGCGTCTTGGACTTAGAGCCCGTGAAATCGCGCAACAAAGCACCGGCATCTTCCGCAAGCGCTGTTGCCTGAGCGGCATCTTCCTTGTGATAGAACCGGACGTTGGATTGTTTAACCCCAAAGCCAACGCGCGCTGTTCCACTTAACTCATGACCTGCCGCTACGAGGTTATTGACCACTGAGTTCACTGTCCGTGCGCCAAGGCTGTTTGGTATAAACAGCTTAAATTCTGCGCCGCCGCTGCTGGCAATCTCTTCCGCTGATTCAGTGTCCTCACGCGGCTTTGCTGCGCCATCTGTCGTCTCAGACGACGTTAAAGGTGGTTCCAAATTGTCATGCAGTCTGGCAATTGATTTTGGCGACACTTCTTCTGTTCTTGGTAAGGGGGCTTTTGAAAGCTCTCTTAGATCAATTCCTGTTCGATCATTTGAATCAGGCGCGTCCGGCGGACTTACCTTGCCTGGAATGACGAGGTTAAATTTCGGTAGATTATCAAGGCTTTTCAGTGCAAATTCTGTTTCGCTCGGTGCAGACCGAAACGCTACAGCTTGTTTCAGCGTTGAAGGTTGGTCTTCGGCATAGACCAATGAGACCAGCTCGACTGAAATCTCAGGAGCGCTTGAGCCTGGATCAGTCGCATTTGCGACAACAGCTTTCAAACTGTCGAAGATCGCAGAAACATCAGGCAAAATGATCGACGTTCTGAAATTTAACGACGCTTGCGCTAATTGATCGTGTGACCAAGCAGAATTCGGGAAGGCACTTTGTGGATTCTGTGTGGCGGGAGTTCCGGTTGGCCGCTTTGGCGTCTCAAGGGTCAGCAGATCCGGACGAAGCGAAGGAGCGACCGGTGGAAGCATTGCTTCGAACAGCTTGGGATCAGATGACATCTCCTTCATGGGGAGTGGAGCAGACGCGATTATGCTTGAGCTTTCATTCGTTGCAAAAATTTTTCCGAAGGAAGTCGCATTCGGTGACGCATCCGATTGTGTCAACGACCGAACCATCAGACGTGGCGGGAATTCTGGCCCCTTTATTTGCAAACTGGTTGATTGCGTAGAACTCTTTTCCGGCAGTGTAGTGGTCCTGGAAGTGTCCACATCCAAGTTGCTGGAAGCGAATGATTTTTCTCCACTATTTGATTCCCACCGGGCCAATAAAAACATTGTCGAAAATGAAAATACGACACCAATTCCACACCCAATGGCTATTGAAGTAAATCGGCCTCTGTGCGGTTGTTGTTGTTTGGGCCAGCGGAAACTAAGCTTTCTGCGAATGTTTTCAGCGGCATCTTCGACCGGCTGGCCTGCACTTAAGGGCGAGCGAACACGACTCTCAAGTTCGATACTCGTTTCGTCGTCTTTGGCGGGAACATCCCCAACCGGAAACAAACGTTCAAAGCCACTGTTTCTTTCTGAACTTGCGCCATTCAAAGACGCAATACTGGGCGCAAGCTGTTGATGTCTTTTTTGACCGGATGCCGCTGAGCTTGTTTTCTTTTGCAGGACTTCAGGAGGCGCGGCAGTTGCTCTTCCAGCACCATAGCCGACTTGCTCACCACCACCGACGTCCGACTCACTTGGCGCATGCTTTTCGGCTTCAGCCGAGGGACGCGCAAGCACCGCCTGCCTTCGCCTGCGCGCTTCTTCCAGCCTGTCCCACAAGTGCTGTGGTCCGGAGTCATTCACCCTTTTGGTTGAGTGATCCTTTCCCGATTGATCAGGTTTGCGGCCCGAATTTTCATTGCGGTTCCCATCAAGTTCCGCAAGTTTTTTCTTCCGCTGTTTCCGCGCGTTTTCAATCTTCTGCTGCCATTCTTCTGACTGCAGAAAATCATGAATTTGTGACGCGTCATCACCGCCATCACCAGCAACTTCAGGTAGCGTACTCGTGTCGCCAACCTTTGACATAAGCAACCCCCAAAACGGTCATTGCGCTATGCTCTACATTATTGAAACAAGAGCAAAAAAAAGACGTTGGGCACAGTCTCTAATTATCTAACAATACACGAGAAGAGGTTATAAAAAATGCTGATCAAAGACAAGTGAGCAGCCGGGATGCGTCGCAAACTGCTTTGACGGACGGTTCGGAGCTCGGAGGACAGTTGAAAAATGCCAGCCTTATACTGCTTGCCTGTCCGCGACCATTGGGAACCGTGAACACGGGGCCATCGGTTTTGTTCGCCGCGGCACAATACGCGTCCGGTAGGTCGCCATGCTCACTACGCCGGATCGTTCTCAGGGCTGAGTGGATACCGCTTCAGTGTCCTAGATGTCGTAACTAGGTAGATATTTGGCTGAGCGTTCACAGTAGAAATGTTCCGGTTATCGTGAAACGACAGGCCCGCTGGTATCGCCCGTTTGCGTTGTCAGTCAGGGCACTAAGTTCACAAGCAATATGCTGCGCGTTGCCCCGGATTCGATCCTCGGGCCTTCAAGTGGCCCGGCGGGCCTGGAACAGGTTGATGGCAGCAGGGATGCGGATGCCATCATCTGTGGCGTACGTCGAGAAAGCTTCGGCGACTGCGGTCCGGATCGCTTCGATATCTTCGTCTGAGGCGCCAAAATGAGAAATGACCCGCGAGGCCGGGCCGACGCGCATACACAGTGCCGCAGTTTCCTCAAGCGTGTCCGGCCCGTGAAGGAACAGGGACACGGTTTCACCGCGAACGTCGCACAGTCCGGCGTGCGACATCATATCTGTCACATGTTCGATATCGTGGAAGGCCAGGGGGCCGGGCGCATAGCGATCTACTTTTGGGGGTTGGCCAAGCTGATTTGTGGCCGCTATGTGAGGCAGCTTGAACCAGGGGTTGTCCGACAATGCCCCCCATGCTGCAAACGTCATCTGCCCGCCGGGTTTCAGAGCACGTGCCATATTCGCGAATGCGGCGACCGGGTCCTCGAAGAACATCACGCCAAAACGGGAAATCACGGCGTCCTGCGTCCCTTCGGAAAATCCAAAAGTCTGAACGTCCGCGCATTCGACCTCAACTTGCGTCAGCCCCAGATCTAAGGAACGTTCGCGCGTGCGATGGGCGAAGGGTTGTGAGAAATCGGCAGCCAGAACGCGGCCATTCCGACCGACTTCTTGCGCCGAAGCAATTGTGCTGGCACCGGTTCCGCAACCGATGTCCAACACCCGCATTCCCGGCTTCAGCGCTGCGCGCTCCAGCACAAGACCAAGAACTGGCGCAAGTAGATGGTCAAGCTGGTCCTCGTGGATCAACCATTTGGCCCCAAGAACCGATTTTCCCCAATACTCAGCTTGCTCCTCATTTGCTGTGGTCATGTCGGCCCCCTGTCAATGGCCGGATTATGACCTCCGGCGGCGGCGGCGGCCAGATTTTTCGTCATCTCCGCCACCTGTGTTGAACGAGGGCGAAGGCAGGGTGACAACTTGCGCCAGCTCCGGGAACGGATCTGTTTTGTGCGGGATCGCGTTGGCGGCGACGAAATGATCCTGGAATTTCGGCTCGATAGCGGTTTCGATCTTGGTGATTTCGCGCACAACCCGTTCGATTTCGGACCGGGATGAGATGTTGCACAATGCAATGCGCGCGCCGGTCCCGGCGGCGTTACCTGCGCTGGAAACCTTTTCCAGCGGCGCATCCGGGATCATTCCCAATACCATCGCATGTTTGGTCGAGATATGCGCGCCAAAGGCACCGGCCAGCACCACGCGGTCGACCTTGTCGACCTTCATTTCGTCCATCAAAAGGCGTGCACCGGCATAGAGCGCCGATTTCGCCAGTTGGATTGCCCGGATATCGCCCTGGGTTACAGTAATGCGCGGGCCGCCATCGGCACTGGCGTCGTGGATTAGGTACGAATGCGTCCGCCCTTCGGGGATGCAGCGCGGCGTGCCGGTCTGTTCGGCCGATCCGATCAGGCCGCCTTCGTCCAACAGTCCTGCAATGCGCATCTCGGCCACGGCCTCGATGATGCCGGAACCGCAAATGCCGGTGATGCCGGTTGTGGCAACATCCAGATCGAAACCGTCTTCGTCGGACCATTTTTCCGATCCAATGATCCGGAAGCGGGGTTCCTTGGTGATGGGATCGATTTCAATGCGTTCGATGGCACCGGGGGCGGCGCGCTGGCCGGAACTGATCTGGGCACCCTCAAAAGCAGGACCGGTCGGCGACGAGCAGGCCAGCACACGGCTGGTATTGCCCAAAAGGATTTCCGCATTGGTGCCGACATCCACGATCAGGACCAGATCTTCGGATTTGCCGGGTTCTTCCGACAGCGCGACCGCAGCGCAATCCGCGCCTACATGGCCTGCGATACAAGGCAGGATATAGACCTGGGCGCGCGGGTTCATGTTGGTCAGATCCATCTCGCGGGAAGGCAGGGACATGCTTTCGGATGTGGCCAGTGCGAACGGCGCCTGTCCCAGTTCGACCGGATCAAGGCCAAGCAGCAGGTGGTGCATGACCGGGTTGCAGACAAACACGGTTTCCACGATCAGGGCCGCGTCGATCCCGGCCTCGTCCGCGATCGAGGTAGTCAGGTCATTGATCGCCTCGCGCACGGCTTTCGTCATCTCCCGATCGCCGCCTGGGTTCATCATCGAATAGGAAACCCGGCTCATCAGGTCTTCGCCAAAGCGTATCTGAGGGTTCATCAGGCCCGAGGACGCCTTGACCTCGCCCGTTTCCAGATCGGTCAGGTGCGCGGCGATGGTGGTCGAACCCAAGTCGATGGCAAGGCCGTAAAGGCCGCTTTCGTGCAGACCCGGCCAGATTTCGACGATACGCGCGACGCTATCGTTGTGGCCCTTGTGGACGGCGACCGTGACTTCCCACTTTCCCTTGCGCAGCACAGGCTGAAGCTTGGACATCAGCGACAGGTCTGCTGTCACGGCGTCGATCTTCCACTGTTCACGCAGGGACCGTTCCAACCGCTCCAGATCGCCGGTAGGAGAGTGCATGTCCGGTTCCTCGACCACCACGAAATACAGGCGCGTCGCGGGGTCCATTATGATGGCGCGGGCGGCGGCTGCCTTGCGAACAACCTGACGGTGGACCTGGCTTTCGGGTGGGACATCAATCACCACATCGCCCTGGACCGATGCCTGGCACCCCAGACGGCGACCGGGTTTCAGGCCACGCTTGTCGTCATAGCGTTGCTCGACCGCGTTCCATTCGCTTAGCGCGCCGTCGGACACGGTGACGCCGTGCTTGGGAAACTCACCATAGCTGGGTGTGATCTGGCATTTGGAACAGATGCCACGCCCGCCGCAGACCGAATCGAGGTCCACACCCAACTGGCGGGCCGCTGTCAGGATCGGAGTGCCGACGGGGAAATGCCCGCGTTTGCCCGATGGGGTAAAGACGACAAGTGGGTCGGTGGTCATAGAAGGCCTGCCTTTTGTGTTCGCGCGTATGCCGGGCAAGATATGAGTTTGCGCGCAAAGGGAAAGGGCATTCAGCGGCACGTTTTGCGCAGCTTGCGTCGTTTTTTACCAGAGCGCCCGCCAACCGGGGCAAACTATTGGCACGCGGGGCTTTCCCTTGGGCTGAATCCGTGCAATAGGGTCGCCGTCAAACGGGGTTTTGCATGGGGTTAGCAAATGCAGATTCGTGAGGCACTCACCTTTGACGATGTTCTTCTGGTTCCGGGGGCATCCAGTGTCCTTCCTGCGACGGCGGATACAACCACGCGTGTGACGCGCAACATCAGCATGAACATCCCATTGCTCAGTTCGGCCATGGACACCGTGACCGAGGCGCGTATGGCCATTGCAATGGCACAGGCGGGCGGAATTGGCGTCATTCACAAGAACCTGTCAGTCGAGGAACAGTCCCGCGAGGTTCGGCGTGTCAAACGGTTTGAATCCGGCATCGTGTACAACCCCGTAACCCTGCGGGCGGATCAGACGCTTGCGGACGCCAAGGCGTTGGTCCAGCGCTACAATTTCACCGGATTTCCGGTAGTCGATGGCGATGGCCGCGTTGTTGGTATCGTGACCAACCGCGACATGCGGTTTGCTACGTCCGAGGACACTCCGATTCACATGATGATGACATCGGACAATCTGGCCATGCTGAAAGAGCCTGCGGACCTGGAAGAGGCCAAGAGCCTTATGCGTGCGCGCCGGATCGAGAAGCTTCTGGTTGTTGATGGCAGTGGCAAGCTGACGGGCCTTCTGACACTGAAAGACACCGAGCAGGCCGTTCTGAACCCCACGGCGTGCAAGGATCATCTGGGTCGCTTGCGGGTTGCAGCCGCAACCTCGGTCGGAGATGCGGGTTTCGAGCGTTCCGGAGAGCTGATTGACTCGGGCGCGGACATCATCGTCGTAGATACGGCGCATGGGCATTCACAGGGCGTTCTTGATGCCGTAAAGCGCGTTAAGGCCCTGTCGAATGAAGTCCAGATTATCGCGGGAAATGTCGCGACAGGTGAGGCAACCAAGGCACTGATCGACGCGGGGGCCGATGCCATAAAGGTTGGGATCGGTCCGGGGTCGATCTGCACGACACGGATGGTCGCAGGGGTCGGCGTGCCGCAGTTGACGGCCATCATGGATTGTGCCGCCGCCGCTGGCGAGGTTCCGGTGATCGCAGATGGCGGTATCAAGTTTTCCGGCGATTTCGCAAAGGCGATTGCAGCCGGCGCATCCTGCGCCATGGTCGGTTCGATGATTGCAGGTACCGACGAAAGCCCCGGCGAGGTGATCCTGTATCAGGGACGCTCTTTCAAATCCTATCGGGGGATGGGCAGCCTTGGTGCAATGGCACGTGGTTCAGCCGACCGGTATTTCCAGAAGGACGCCGCCAACGACAAATTGGTGCCTGAAGGGATCGAAGGGCAGGTGCCCTACAAAGGTTCGGCCAGCGCTGTCGTGCATCAGCTTGTGGGCGGGCTGCGTGCCGCAATGGGCTATACCGGGTGTGCTTCGGTTGAAGAAATGCGCCGCAACTGCACCTTTGTGAAAATTACTGGCGCGGGGCTGAAGGAAAGCCACGTTCACGACGTCCAGATCACGCGTGAAAGCCCAAATTATCGCGTTATGTAATTGCGATGGTTCAACAAGTGGCGCCCTTTACCGGGCGCCGTTTTGGTTTTTGCGATGATCTGTTCCGACCATTCGTTTGACGACGGAGTTGCCTTATGACCCCTGCCGCCCGCATTCAGGCCGCCATCGAAATACTGGATGAGATTCTGGATGGCGCACCGGTCGAAAAAGCATTGACCGGATGGGCCCGGCGCAGCAGGTTTGCAGGCTCGAAAGATCGGGCAGGGGTGCGGGATCACGTGTTTGACGGCCTGCGCTGCAAGCGCTCGTTTTCGGCACTGGGCGGATCTGAAACCGGTCGGGGTCTGATGATCGGGTCGGCGCGTGCCAAGGGCGAGGATATCGCCGGGTTGTTTTCCGGTGCACGCCATGCACCTCCCCCTGTTGCCGAACACGAGACAAGCCGGGGTTTTTCCTCGAAAGCTGAGGAATTTGACATCCCGGAATGGCTTTGGCCAAGGTTCAGCGCCTCTTTGGGTGAGGATGCAATTCCTGCCGCCCACGCCCTGCAGTCCCGGGCCCCCGTTCAATTGCGTGTTAATCTGGTCAAGTCCGATGTGACTGAGGCTGTTCGAGTGCTTGAGTCGGACGACATCCTGACCAGACCGCACCCGGCCTGCGACACTGCGCTTGAGGTGATCGAGGGTGCCCGCAGAATCTCGCAAAACCGGGCATTTGCGTCCGGGATGGTCGAATTGCAGGATGCCGCGAGTCAGGCAGTCGCCGCATCGATCGACCTTGAACCCGGAATGCGCGTGCTGGACTATTGCGCAGGCGGCGGGGGAAAAGCACTGGCATTGGCGGCCCGGCCCGGAGTTCAGGTTTATGCCCATGATATCAATGAAGCCCGGATGCAGGATATTCCAACACGGGCAGAACGGGCAGGGGTCAACGTCGAGCGACTGTCCGCTGACGACATCCTGCGGCAAGCCCCATTTGACGTCGTCTTGGCGGACGCGCCATGTTCCGGCAGCGGATCTTGGCGCAGGGCACCGGCTGGAAAATGGGCGTTGACCGAAGCAAAGTTGCAGGATCTTTGCGTCATTCAAGCACAAATACTCGAGCAGATTTCACAACTGGCCCATTCAGGCGGGCTGCTGGCTTATGCGACGTGTTCTATGCTTGTCGACGAAAACGAGGCAATTGTGAACGCGTTTCAGACAATGCACCCGGATTGGCGCCTAGCGTTTCAGAAGTCATGGCAGGTGACACACGGAACGGATGGGTTTTTTACGGCACACTTGACGCGACAAGAAACGGAGCATTAACAACCTAAACGAGAGAGTCCTGCATTGATGTTATGTTAAGCGGGAATTAACCGTATTGGGTCCGTCATACTCGGTATCCAACATTCCGAGTCGTTTATGTCTGACACCACTGAGTTTTTTCCTGATCCTTCCGTTCGTCACACACCTTACGTATCGCGCCTGTTGGCGCTGGCCTTGGTTGCGCTGGGATTGTGCTTTGCACCGTTTCTAAACGCGATTCCGTCTGAATGGTCGATTGGGTTGATTGTTGTTGGCGGATCTTTGGCAGCTGCTGGAAGTATTGTCTTATTTCGCGGGCAGTTGGCGGACAGGTGCGCAAGAAACGCAAAATCCGTTATGGCGGCGTTTGTTGAAAATGACTTGTCCCCATGTCTGATCGCGGACAGTCAGGGTAATATTCAGATCATCAACCAGGCAGCCGTCAGGCGGTTTGGTGCAACGCAGGGGCAGCGTCTCGACCATTGTCTGCGATCTGTCTTTGCCAACCCCGCAGCACTCTTGTTGCGGCTGCAATCGAAGGTCGCCCAAAATGGCCGTGCGCGCGAGGATGCCGTGACGCTGGGTTCGACCATCCCTGTCAGCGTTTTTGGCTTTGGCAATGGGTTGTACTGTTGGCGGTTCGGATTGGACGAAAGTTCGCGTTGGGAAGGTTTGGATATTCCAGTTCTGACGGAAGGTAGAAACGGATCCGTTCTGCAAGCCAATAGCGCTGCGCAGGCACTGTTGGGGGGACAACCCGAAACGTTGGATCAGGCCATTGCCGGTGACGTTCCCGAGCCGGGCAGCATTCTGCAGATCAAGACAGGTGAGGGCGCTGTCCCTGGAACGTTTGTTCAGGTTTCGCGATCGGGTATGGTGCGCGATCTTGCCCTTTTGCCGCTGAAAATCGCGCCCAAAAGCCGGACCCGGATGACATTCTCGGATTTGCCTGTGCCGGTTCTTTGTCTCTCTCCTGACGGATGCATTCTTGAAGCCAACATATTGGCCAACAAACTGATCGGAGATATTGAGCCCGGTGTGACCAATGTCGTCGCAATCATGCAGGGGCTGGGGCAGCCGGTTCCCGATTGGCTGTCACGCACGGTCGCCGGTGAGGATGGCCCGCGTTCCGAGTTCCTGAAACTGACGCGGAAGGACAAGGATATCTTTATCCAGGTTACACTTAGCCGTGTCCTGCATGAAGGGCAGGTTTGCCTGATTGCGGTTCTGAACGACGCGACCGAACTGAAGACGCTTGAAGCCCAGTTTGTGCAGGGGCAAAAAATGCAGGCGGTCGGACAACTGGCCGGTGGCGTTGCGCATGACTTCAACAACCTTCTGACGGCGATCTCGGGTCACTGTGACTTGCTGTTATTGAGGCACGATCAGAATGATCCGAACTACGGTGATCTTGTTCAGATCAACCAGAACGCCAATCGCGCTGCGGCGCTTGTCAGCCAGTTGTTGGCATTTTCCCGCAAACAAACCCTCAGACCCGAAGCGTTGGATCTGCGCGACACGATTTCCGATCTCATCCATCTTCTGAACCGTCTTGTCGGGGAAAAAATCCGATTGACGCTCAGCCATGATCCGGTGCTCAAGCCAGTTCGGGCAGACAAGCGGCAACTTGAGCAGGTGTTTATGAACCTGGTGGTCAATGCGCGGGACGCGATGCCAGAAGGCGGTGAAATCCGGATTGAAACTGAAGTGATCGAGATGGCCCAGCCGCTTAGGCGGGACCGGGCGACCGTTCCGCCGGGTGAGTATGTGACGGTCAAGGTGATCGACAGCGGTGTCGGAATTGCAGCAGACAAGCTGCAAAAGGTTTTTGAGCCGTTTTACACAACCAAAAGAACTGGCGAAGGCACCGGATTGGGCCTGTCGACTGTTTACGGAATCGTAAAACAGACCGGCGGCTTCATCTTTGTCGACAGCGCGCAGGGCTTCGGAACCGAGTTCACTGTATTTCTGCCGGTTTCGGTTGCCCCGGCTGAGCCAGTGCTAGCGCAGCAGGATAGTCGGATTCCGCAAAATGCAAAACAGGGTGACGGAGTCGTCTTGCTGGTCGAGGACGAAGCGCCCGTTCGCGCTTTTGCCACGCGCGCATTGAGGTTGAAGGGGTACAAGGTGCTCGAGGCGGATTCCGGAGAAGAAGCTTTGCGCCTGCTCGAAGATTCCACTCTGAAAGTCGACGCATTCGTAACCGATGTCGTCATGCCGGGATTGGACGGTCCGACGTGGGTGCGCAAAGCGATGGAAACCCGGCCCGATGTCAGCGTGATCTTCATGTCAGGTTATACCGAAGGCGCGTTCAGCGGTTCAGGTCCCGAAATCGCCAGATCGACCTTCCTGCCCAAGCCGTTTTCGTTGAATCAGTTGACTGAAGCGGTCTTCCAGCAACTGAATTGAACGACTTACAGCGCGGAGTCATGCAGGGCGAACTCGGCGCCATGTATGTTGCGGAACATCTGTTCGGTTTCTTCTGACAGGGCCAGGTCGCCAGGAGGAGACACATTCTCCCACTGCAGATCAATTTTGACGCTCAGACGGTCCTGAAGAAAGTCCAGAATTTTGTCCTGATGCTCGTATTTGAAAACGTGACGTGCGCCGAAACCATTGCTGCGGGTGCGAAAGAACTGGCTTTGACTGCCGACATCCGCAAACTCAGGTCGCGGAACTTGCATGTAGGCTTGCACGAACTCATCAAAAGTCAGGCCACGTGTTGAGTGCGGATGACCAACGCGATCCTGGCGGCTGCGAAACCTGTACCAACTGCCCAGCCAATCTACGGGTTCGCGTACAACGGCCATGATTTCCATCTCGGTATCGAACACTTTGCGGAAAATGTGCTGAAAAAAGCGATCGTAGCGGCGAACGGGCGCATGTTTGAGTTCAGGCGGGCCAGTGACGACGATATCCGCATGATCCCGGAGGGCGGTGTGATAGGCGGTGCTGCCGGTTTTGGGGACAGACAAAAAAGCCAGTCGTTCTTTATAAAAAACAAGCATTTACCTGCGTCCTTCTTACGTTCGGCTTTGACGCAGATTGGCGTAAACGGATCTTTAACACAATTCCGGAACAGTGAGTTACATAAGTTTTTGTTGAAATGTTCTACTTTTGGTCCCATAAGGAACAAGAGGCGAACAAAGCAGCGATTGCCGCCCGTTCAAGGGTGTGACAAAAGGGAAAGCGACAGGACAATGGCGGATCTTCTGACGATGAGCGACAAGAAAAACGCAGACAAGCAAAAGGCGCTGGACAGCGCCCTGGCCCAGATCGAACGCCAGTTCGGCAAAGGGTCGATCATGAAGCTGGGCGAAGACGCCAGGCAGGACATCGAAGCAAGCTCAACCGGATCGCTGGGACTGGACATCGCGTTGGGTATTGGCGGTCTTCCGATGGGCCGGATCGTGGAAATCTACGGCCCAGAAAGCTCGGGCAAGACCACGCTGACCCTTCACTGCATTGCCGAACAGCAAAAGCGCGGTGGTGTCTGTGCGTTTGTGGATGCCGAACACGCGCTGGATCCGCAATATGCCCGTAAGCTGGGAGTCGACCTTGATGAGCTACTGATCTCGCAGCCTGACACCGGCGAGCAGGCGCTTGAGATCACCGATACGCTGGTACGATCAGGGGCCGTGAACATGGTTGTCGTCGATTCGGTTGCGGCACTGACGCCGAAGTCGGAACTCGAAGGCGACATGGGCGACAGCAGTGTCGGCGTGCAGGCCCGCCTGATGAGCCAGGCAATGCGTAAACTGACCGGCTCGATCAGTCGTTCGAAGTGCATGGTGATCTTCATCAACCAGATTCGCATGAAGATCGGCGTCATGTTTGGCAGCCCGGAAACCACCACTGGTGGTAACGCGCTGAAATTCTACAGCTCGGTCCGTCTGGATATTCGCCGTATTGGCGCGATCAAGGATCGTGACGAAGTGGTTGGCAACCAGACCCGCGTCAAGGTCGTGAAGAACAAGGTGGCGCCGCCCTTCAAGCAGGTTGAATTCGACATCATGTATGGCGAAGGCATCAGCAAGATGGGTGAATTGCTGGACCTCGGCGTCAAAGCCGGTGTGGTCGAAAAGTCGGGTTCGTGGTTCAGCTATGGCGACGAACGGATCGGGCAGGGCCGAGAAAACGCCAAGCAGTTCCTGCGTGACAACGCCCGTGTGGCCCTGGATATCGAGGATAAGATACGGGCGGCTCACGGCTTGGATTTCGAAATGCCCCCCAATGCGGACGAGGATGATATTCTCGAAGCGTAATCGTCGCGCCGGAGCGAACGACAGAAATCCCACGGTTCCTTTCAGAAGGATGTAGAAAGCACGGAACAGGGCGGTCCTCCGGGGTCGCCTTGTTTCGTTCCGCCAAACCAATGCTGTGGACACTGCGAGGGCACGGGGCTAAACCTTCGCAGACCAAGATGATTGCGCGCTGAGAGAGCCTTATGCCCACGCTGAACGATATCCGATCCACCTTCCTGAACTACTTTGCAAAACAGGGGCACGAAGTGGTGGCATCCAGTCCACTGGTTCCACGCAACGACCCGACACTGATGTTTGTCAACTCGGGCATGGTGCAGTTCAAAAACCTGTTCACCGGAGTTGAAGCCCGCGATTATCAGCGTGCTACAACTGCGCAGAAATGTGTGCGTGCGGGCGGCAAGCACAACGATCTGGACAATGTGGGATACACCGCGCGGCATCACACGTTCTTTGAGATGCTTGGGAACTTTTCATTCGGCGATTACTTCAAGAATGATGCAATCCCTTTTGCGTGGGAGTTGATCACCAAGGAATTTGGGATCGACAAAAGCCGTTTGCTGGCAACGGTGTATCACACCGATGACGAGGCGTTTGAGATTTGGAAAAAGGTCGGTGTGCCCGAAGACCGGATAATCCGCATCGCAACCAATGACAACTTCTGGCAGATGGGGCCGACTGGCCCGTGCGGCCCGTGCACTGAGATTTTCTATGACCACGGCGATCACATCTGGGGTGGCCCTCCGGGTTCGGCCGAGGAAGACGGTGACCGGTTTATCGAAATCTGGAACATCGTTTTCATGCAGAACGAACAGTTCGAAGACGGTTCGATGGTTGAACTCGACATGCAGTCGATCGACACGGGCATGGGGCTGGAACGGATTGGTGCGCTTCTGCAGGGCAGCCACGACAACTATGACACCGACTTGTTCAAGACGCTGATCGAAGCGTCCGCGGAGGCAACCGGCGTGGATCCGTACGGTGACCAGAACGTGCATCACCGCGTTATAGCGGATCACCTGCGGTCGACCTCGTTCCTGATTGCCGATGGCGTAATGCCTTCAAACGACGGGCGTGGATATGTTCTTCGCCGAATTATGCGCCGGGCCATGCGGCATGCCCATCTGCTGGGCGCCAAGGACCCGGTTATGCACCGCCTTGTGCCTACGCTGGTCCAACTGATGGGCGCGCAATACACCGAACTGGGGCAGGCGCAATCGCTGATCGAGGAATCTTTGCTGCTTGAAGAAACCCGTTTCAAGCAAACCCTGGACCGCGGATTGAAGTTGCTGGACGACGAGATGTCCGGACTGCCTGAAGGCGCACCGCTGCCCGGCGATGCGGCGTTCAAACTTTATGACACCTATGGCTTTCCACTTGACCTGACGCAGGACGCGCTGCGCGAAAAGGGTCGGACAGTCGATACCGACGGTTTCGATGCGGCCATGGCCGAACAGAAGGCCAAGGCGCGCGCCGCCTGGGCCGGGTCCGGAGAATCGGCGGATCAGGCTGTGTGGTTCGATGTTCTCGATGCTGCCGGGGCTACGGATTTTCTGGGATACGACACCGAAAAGGCCGAAGGTCAGATCGCTGCGCTGATTGTTGATGGTTCATTGGTCGACACCATCGGGCAGGGCGGCAGCGGCTGGGTCGTTGTAAACCAGACGCCATTCTATGGCGAGGCCGGTGGCCAGGTCGGCGACACAGGCGAAATTCGCCGTCTGGAGGACCGTGATGATGTGGCGTTTGTCGAAGATACCAGGAAATTCGCCGACGGCAAAGTCTACGCCCACAAGGTGACCGTGGATCAAGGTACGCTTTCCAAGAGCGACGCAGTCGAACTTGAGGTCGATCACGTCCGCCGCACGGCAATTCGCGCGAACCATTCGGCCACGCACCTGCTGCATGAGGCTTTGCGCGAAACGCTGGGCGATCATGTGGCGCAACGCGGCTCGCTCAACGCAGCGGATCGGCTGCGGTTCGACTTCAGCCATTCCAAGGCTCTGACACTGGAAGAGGTTAAAAAAGTCGAACGAGAGGTGAATGATTTCATTCGCCAGAACTCGGCCGTCGAAACGCGGATCATGACGCCCGACGATGCGCGCGAACTTGGCGCGCAGGCATTGTTCGGCGAAAAATATGGCGATGAAGTCCGCGTGGTGTCGATGGGCAAGGCGCCGACTGGCAAAGGCAGCGACGGGGAAACCTGGTCGATCGAACTGTGTGGCGGAACGCATGTGCGCCAGACTGGGGACATCGGCACATTCGTTGTGCTTGGTGACAGTGCCAGTAGTGCGGGTGTACGCCGGATCGAAGCCCTGACCGGGGATGAAGCGTTCCGATATCTGTCGGCACAGGATCACCGCGTCGCCCAGATCGCGTTGGAACTGAAGGCTCAGCCTGACGATGTTGTGGGGCGTGTGAAGTCCCTGCTGGATGAACGAAAGTCCTTGCAAAATGAGGTCGCTCAATTGCGCCGTGATCTTGCCATGGCTGGTCCGTCGACCGGCGGTGGCGCAGAGGCCAAGCAGGTGAACGGCGTCAAATTCCTGGCTCAGGCCTTGAGCGGCGTTTCCGGGAAAGATCTTCCGTCGCTGATTGATGAACACAAAACCCGCCTCGGGTCAGGGGCGGTGCTGCTGATCGCCGACGCCGGCGGCAAGGCGGCCGTTGCGGCGGGTGTCACGCAGGATCTGACGGATCGAATCTCCGCAGTCGACTTGGTGCGGGCTGCCGTGGCTGAACTGGGCGGAAAGGGCGGCGGTGGCCGTCCGGATATGGCGCAGGGCGGAGGCAAGGATGCCTCGAATTCGGATGCGGCGATCAAGGCTGCGGAACAGGTATTGGGAGGATAAAATGGCTGCACTCTGGATTGCGCACGTAACAGTGACTGATGCCGAGGCATATGGAAAATACGCCGAGTTGGCCGGCCCAGCCATCGCCAAGCACGGGGGTGAGTTTATTGCCCGTGCTGCGCGTTACGTTCAACTGGAAGGCAAAGAGCGTCCTCGCAATGTTGTCGCCCGCTTCCCGTCACTAGAATCAGCGGTCGAGTGCTACAACTCGGACGACTACCAGCAAGCGCTGAATCATGCCCGTGAGGCGAGCGAGCGCGAGCTGGTTGTGGTTGAAATCACTGAGTAACTGTCAGGTTACAAAGCTCGTCTTGTAGATTTCTCTAGGATACGGCGACAGATCGGCAATCTTCAGCCTATGCCACAATCCATTTCAAAAGCGCGGCCCGCCTATGCGGGTCGCGCTTTTTTAGTTAATAATAACAATACCTTAATCATATGGAGTTGCGCAGTCTTAAGGGTTTCGCGCCGCAATTGTGACCGCGCCATCTAATTTCTAGCGCGAAAAAGTCAGATTGAAGATCGAATTTTCGCCCTTTTTTCTGTCCAATTTTTTAAAGTGATTGCCCAAGCTGGGATGTTCGCAGGTCGTTTCGCAAGACGGAGTGCGGCCCTGTTTAATGCGCGATCGTGCAAAAAACACAGGATTGGGGTGTAGGAATGTCACTATTTATTACACTTGCGAAGCGCTTCCGCACCAGAGTTTTCCCAATATCGGCGGGCGTCACGACCGTTTGCATCTTGAGTATCTGCACGTTTGTCGCGGCCCCGACAGCACACGCATCCGAGGGCGGCTTTATTCCAAGTGTCGCATCTTCACCGCCACCTTCCGGCGCCATCAATCTTTGCAGTCAATATAATTGGGCCTGTGTAGGAAAACGTTCTGTATCCATGTCCAGTCAACAGGAATTGAAGGTTGTGGAGCAGGTTAATCGGCGCGTGAATAACTCGACCCGCGAAGTGACCGATCAGTCCCAGTATAACACCCGCGAGAAATGGGCACTGCCAACGGCAAGAGGCGGTGATTGCGAAGACTTTGCCCTGCTGAAGAAAAGAGATTTGATCCACGCAGGGGTAGATCCAAGCAAACTGCTAATCGCTACAGTATTGGACAGACGCCGGGGGCCGCATGCAGTTCTGGTTTATCGTTCAGCCAACGGCGATTTGGTATTGGACAACCTCACAAACCGGATCAAGCACTGGACAGCGACGCGGTACCTGTTTCTTCGCATGCAGGACCCAAAACGACCTAGCCACTGGGTGGGTGTTTACGGTCATAGCTGAGCCCAACGCATCGTATTTGAGTTGCTGAGAAACGTTGCATGGGTGCAAATTCTTTGCACCCATGTTTTTCAGGTAGGTTTCAAAACACGAAGAGCTACGTGTGCGCTGCTAACTGTGCTATCTAGGATCAAACCCGGACGTCTGGCCGTAACTTCCGTGGTTCCTCAAGTTGGCTCTTCTTCACCGCCTGGTTCTTCACCGCCTGGTTCTTCACCGCCTGGTTCTTCACCGCCTGGTTCTTCACCACCCGGCTCTTCACCACCTGGCTCTTCACCACCTGGCTGCTCACCGCCGGGCTGTTCACCACCCGGCTGCTCACCACCGGGAGTTCCTACTCCTGTGGTTTCTGGACCACCACTTGGACCGGTCGCTTCAACTCCGCCGCCCGAGCTTTCTCCGCCGGGAGTACCGGTATCGCGGTTTTCATCTGGGTGACCGTCCCCGGATCTTTGATTTGAGGTTCCGGTAGACGCTGTTGGAAAATCCGTAAGCAGTGCAGCCAGAGGCGCACACTCAGCGCCAAGTCGTGCCACGATCTTGTCGAAATCGGCGCGACGTTGGACATAACGTATCATTCTACTCGTAACCGCATCACATTCGCACAAGACTTGAGATGATGCGCCGGACTGGCGCGCAGTTTTTACGTCGCACACACCGGCAGCGAAAGACACGTCAGCCGAAACGACTAAGAAAGCAGTCGCCACGAGGTAAATCGGAAAGTTGCGGGACAGGGTTCCCATGTTGCACTCCTTGGTACTTTTTACTCAACCATGCCGATCATAAGCACCGTCTAGTTCAAGGCGCGTATGAAGAGCATCACACAATTGACGCAAATACACCTTGATAAAAACCAAACCACAAGATGTAGTTTGGGGGAGCGATTGCGAATTAATGCAATTTAAGGGAGAGTCGTTATTCTTTTCAAAGGAAACCGGGCAATTTGCCCAAGTTTCCGCTTTTTAGTTTTAATCTTTGTTGGAAGCAAAAATGCCACACAATCGCCATTGTTTCCGTGTCGGACATGTGCAGCCTGCAGTTGATCAGGCTGATTTTGCCATACGTTTACGCTCATGCGGGTCCAGAAAACGCTTACGCAGGCGGACCGCGTTGGGGGTGACTTCGACCAGTTCGTCATCGTCGATATAGGCAATCGCCTCTTCCAGAGAAAACTGTACATGCGGCGTCAGACGCACGGCGTCGTCCGAACCGCTGGCGCGCACGTTGGTCAGCTTCTTGCCTTTCAGAGGGTTCACTTCCAGGTCGTTATCGCGCGAATGCTCACCGATCACCATGCCCTGATACACGTCGGTCTGAGGAGCAACGAACATGCGGCCACGCTCTTCGAGGTTCCACAGCGCATAGGCGACTGCCTGGCCGTTTTCCATCGAGATCAGAACACCGGCGCGCCGGCCCGGGATAGGGCCTTTGTGTGCCGCCCAACCATGGAAGACGCGGTTCAAAACGCCGGTTCCACGCGTGTCGGTCAGGAATTCGCCATGATACCCGATGAGACCACGAGAGGGGACATGAGCAATGATGCGGGTTTTGCCTGCACCAGCAGGGCGCATCTCGACCAGTTCACCTTTACGTGCACCTGTTACCTTTTCGATTACGGCTCCGGAATATTCGTCATCCACATCGATGGTGACTTCTTCAACCGGCTCCAGCCGTTGTCCGTTTTCCTCGCGGAAAAGAACCTGCGGGCGCGAGATGCTGAGTTCGAACCCTTCACGTCGCATGTTCTCAATCAGAACGCCCATCTGCAATTCGCCGCGGCCTGCGACCTCGAATGCTTCGCCGCCGGGCGTGTCGGTGACGCGAATGGCAACGTTGGACTCGGCTTCTTTCATAAGACGGTCCCGGATCACTCGAGACTGGACCTTTTTCCCGTCGCGTCCGGCAAGCGGAGAATCGTTGATCCCGAAGGTCACTGTGATGGTCGGCGGGTCGATCGGTTGTGCGGGCAGGGCCTCGTCAACCTGAGGCGACACCAGCGAGTCCGCCACGGTGGCCTTGCTCATACCTGCGATGGTGACAATGTCGCCGGCTTCGGCCACATCGATCGGCTGCTGGCTCAGGCCGCGGAAGGCGAGAATTTTGGACGCGCGGAAGTTCTCGATCAATTTACCGTCCCGGCTGAGCGCCTTGAGGCTGTCGCCCGCCTTCAGGGTGCCACTTTCCACGCGACCGGTCAGGATGCGGCCGATGAAGGGGTCGCTGCCCAATGTGGTGGCGAGCATGCGGAAGGGTTCGTTTTTCTTCTCTGCCTGCTTTGGGGCAGGGACGTGATCAACGATAAGATCGAACAGGGCGGTCAGGTCCTTGCGCGGCCCGTCCAGTTCCATGTCGGCCCAGCCCGAACGGCCCGAGGCATACATGGCCGGGAAATCCAGCTGGTCATCGTCGGCGCCAAGGTTGGCAAACAGGTCGAAGCATTCATCCAGAGCCCGGTCGGGTTCTGCATCCGGCTTATCAACCTTGTTCAGAACCACAATGGGACGCAGTCCCAGCGCCAGCGCCTTGGAAGTCACGAACTTGGTCTGCGGCATCGGTCCTTCGGCAGCGTCAACCAGCAAGACGACGCCATCCACCATGCTGAGGATACGCTCAACCTCGCCACCGAAATCGGCGTGGCCCGGGGTGTCGACGATGTTGATGCGCGTGCCTTTCCATTCGACCGAGGTTGCCTTGGCCAGAATGGTGATGCCACGTTCGCGTTCCAGGTCGTTGCTGTCCATGGCGCGTTCGGCTACGGCCTGGTTTTCCCGGAATGCACCGGATTGTTTGAGCAGCTCATCCACCAGGGTCGTCTTGCCGTGGTCAACGTGAGCGATGATTGCGATATTGCGCAGGTCCATGAGAGGTCAGCCTTTGAACTGGAAGTTGTCGCGCGCATAACGCGGCGCGACAAAATATACCAGCCCTAACGCGCGTTCAGTGGCCTGCGGTCTTGGAAAACAGATGAATGATCAGGATTCCGGATAGAATAAAGGTCAATCCGATCACGGCTGGCCAGTCCAGCCTTTGGCCGAACACCACGAATCCAATGATGGCTATCAAAAATATTCCAAGCCCGGACCAGATTGCGTAAACGACGCCAACCGGCATGAATTTCAGTGTCAGTGCCATGAAGTAAAAGGCGAACCCATACCCCACAACAACCAGAACCGACGGCCAGAAGCGTGTAAACTGCTGGCTGGCCTGCAATGCTGTGGTTCCGATCGTTTCGGACAAAACGGCTACAAGAAGGAAGAGATAGGCTTTGGGCAATGGAAAACTCTCACAACGAATGTTCAGGTGTGCTTGAGCATAAAAACCTGTCAAACGGCAAGGATATTCTGTCATGCGGGGCAACGACAGTAGACGTCGAAAGGTGACCAAAGGTCAGGATTACCAGACTATTTGCAGAAGTCTGAATGTGATATGTCAGCTTTTGTATTAAGTTTAGTAGTTTGAAGAGTTTGTCATGACGAATTTTGCAAGAACCGTCATTATTTTATCGGTGTTGGTAGCGGCGCTAGGGTGGCTTGCAGACGGGGGGTCCGTCGACAGTGATGCAGCCCAGGTTGTTGAACGGTTAAAGGGTACACAGGTTTAAGTGTCCGCGAAACGCCAGAAAAAGGGGCTTCTGCCCCTTTTTCTTTTTGATGCACCCTTATCCGGCCGTAACTTCGAAAAACTCGGCTATTCTGGGTCTGAGCCAGCCCCAAAGCCGTGGAGCCCCGCGTTGAATGGGAACCCCCACCCGCTTTTCGATTTGCCCAAAAGTGACGTTGTAGTCGGCCCAGGTGCCGCCTTGGGTTTCCAGATTTCCAACAGGTGCCTGAAACCGGTCAACCGCTTTTGCGAACTGGGCGTCCGGGCTTTGCGCCGCTTCAAATTCTCGCCACAATGAATGGAACATTTGCCGTTGTGTCGCCGGCAAAAGTCCGAACAGACGTTCGGCTGCGGCTTCTTCCTCGGCGGCCTGCGCGGCGTGATCGACCTGCCCGTGGATCGGGTGATCACCGGCGTCGATTTCGACGATATCATGCAGTAACAGCATGCGCAGAACCCGATCGATTGACACAGATGGATCCGAGTATTCCGACAGGACCCAGGCATAGAGCATGATATGCCAGGAATGCTCGGCCGAGTTTTCGAACCTTGGATCGTACAAAAGACGCGAGGCACGGTATACGGTTTTCAACTGATCTGTTTCGGCCAGAAACGGCAGTCGGTCCCAGAAAGGATCGGTTTCTTGCAAGTCTGCGCCATCCAGCATTGCCCGGGACCGTCGGTACGCAAACGGAAATGCGGTTTCGAGATAGGCAGCGCGTCCACCATCCAGATTGTTCTGCACAACGGTCAGGTGTTCGGGGTCAGGATTTGGTGCGCAGAGCACCTGAAACATCGGCTGGCACCGATCAAGGATTTTGGCGAAACGGGCATCAGGTGTCGCATCGGCCTCGAACTCTGCCCAAAGGGACAAGAACTCCGAGGTCTGATCGAACGGTAGCAAGCCAAAAAGCGTTTCGGCGGCAGCCCGTTCTGCCTGCTCCACCGCTGACCAATCTGTCGCCAGATGGATCGGATGATCGCCAACGATGATTTCGACCAGATCGTGCAGCAGAAGCATTCGGATGACGCGATCAATATCGACATCTTCCTCAGCCAAGGGCACCATCACCAAAGCCCACAATGCCAGATGCCAGCTGTGTTCCGCTGAGTTTTCGTGCCGGGACTGATCCAGCAGTGTATTTGCCCGATCAACTGATTTCAGCCTGTCCGCTTGTTTCAGAAACGCGATCTGTGCGGACAGTCTGTCAGTCATTGTTTTTCAATAGCCTTGAGTTTCGAGCGATGTGCGGACAGGTGTTTGACCAGGAATTGTCGCGCCTTTCGCTCGGCCATGCGGACCCGGATTTCGGTCAGGAACGCCTCTTCCAATGATTGGGAAGCCGCCGCAAGAACCTCGCCAACTTCCACAAAGAACCGGTCATTGCCGGTTTCATCCATAACCTTCAACGTATCTTCGGCCAGCCTTGCCGCCAGAGTGCCGATGGTGTCCGACATCAGCGGGTGTTCTCGGTCAGGCGGCGCTTTACGTAGTCGGTTGTGGTATCGATCAGCGTATCCATATGGCGGTCCTGGAAGAAGTGGTCTGCGCCTTCCACCTCGGTATGCGTGATGGTGATACCTTTTTGTTCGTGCAGCTTGCTGACAAGCGAAGTGGTATCGGCCGGCGGTGCGACCCTGTCCGAGGTGCCGTTGATGATCAGGCCCGAAGACGGGCAGGGCGCCAGGAATGAAAAGTCATACATGTTCGCCGGGGGCGACACGCTGATGAAACCGGTGATTTCCGGGCGACGCATTAGCAGTTGCATTCCGATCCATGCGCCGAATGAAAACCCAGCAACCCAGCAATGCTTGGAGTTGTTGTTCATCGATTGCAGGTAATCCAGCGCGGATGCCGCATCGCTCAGTTCACCCACGCCCTGATCGTATTCACCCTGGCTGCGGCCGACGCCGCGGAAATTGAACCGCAACACGGTGAAGCCCATGTTATAGAACGCGTAGTGCAGGTTATAGACCACCTTGTTGTTCATGGTCCCGCCAAATTGAGGATGCGGGTGCAACACGATGGCGATCGGTGCGTCTTTTTCCTTTTGCGGGTGGTAGCGGCCTTCCAGGCGGCCTTCTGGTCCGGGAAAGATCACCTCGGGCATATGTGCTTTAGTCCTGTCTTTGTACTACTGGCGGCCGGAAATACTTGACGGTTATCGTCGGACACCTTAGAACGGTTCTAATTACGTTGCATTGCGTATGACGCTGCCTGACGGAGATACGCATTGGTAGCGGCGGCGTCAATGATTTCGCACTGAACTTGCCACGAAGGAAAGTGAATGAAGCTGTCGACCAAAGGCCGCTACGCAATGGTTGCTCTGGCTGATATCGCTTTGCAACCGACAGACGGGCTTGTGACACTGGGTGAAATCTCTGAACGGCAAGACATTTCCCTGCCATATCTTGAACAGTTGTTCGTCAAACTCCGGCGCGCAGAACTGGTGGCTTCGGTTCGCGGACCGGGGGGCGGTTACCGACTGGCACGCCCTGCGTCAGAAATCCGCGTTGTCGAAATTCTGGCCGCAGTGGATGAGTCCCTGGATGCTCTGCAAAAGGGCGCGGGCGCTTCGGGGGCTTCATCGGGAAGCCGGGCCCAATCCCTGACCAACCGCCTGTGGGAAAGTCTCAGCGCGAATGTCTATGTGTTTCTGCATCAGACGCGTCTCTCGGATGTCATCAAGAACGATCTGGCGCCGTGCCCGGCGGTTCCCAGTCTGTTTGCGGTTGTGGACGAATAAAAAATGAGTATCTCGGGCGGCAAAACGGCTTGTGCTTCTAACTTGGAAAAGATGCATCTATGAATCGCATTTATCTGGACCATAACGCTACCACGCCGTTGCAGCCCGAGGCGCGCGACGCGATGATCGCGGCGATGGATGCCTGCGGAAACCCGTCATCTGTCCACGCGGAAGGACGTGCCGCTAAGGCGCTTGTTGAACGCGCACGCGCTCAGGTGGCAGCCGCATTTGGGGCTGATGGGGCCGACATCGTGTTTACTTCTGGCTCCACAGAAGGCGCTGCTTTGGCGTTGTCGGGGCGCGGACTGCACGGATCAGCAGTTGAACATGATGCCGTAAGATCATGGATCGTTGAAGATTTGTCGGTTCTTCCTTCAGGTGAAGTTAAAGTGCTTGAACCCGAGAACTCATGCTTGCAGCTGGCCAATTCTGAAACCGGTGTCGTGCAATCCTTGCCCGCAGGGCTGGCCGTAACGGATGCCACGCAAGCTTTTGGCAAACTTCCCGTGGCATTCAACTGGCTGAATGTGCAGATGGCCCTGATCTCGGCCCATAAGATGGGTGGGCCCAAAGGGGTTGGCGCGGTTGTGATGCAACGCGGAACAGATCTGCCGGCCCAGATCAAGGGCGGCGGGCAGGAAATGGGGCGTCGGTCCGGGACGGAAAATGTCATAGGAATTGCAGGGTTCGGGGCTGCAGCTGAAGCAGCCGCGCAGGACCTGGCCAATGGCGTTTGGGATGAAATCGCAGAATTTAGAAATATTCTAGAAAACGCTCTTGAGGCCGGCTCCAAATCGACTATTTTTGTCGGAAAAGGTCATGAGCGCCTTCCAAACACATTGTGTTTCGCGTCGCCCGGTTGGAAGGGCGAAACGCAAGTCATGCAGATGGATCTGTCAGGATTTGCGGTCAGCGCGGGTTCGGCCTGTTCAAGCGGAAAGGTTCGGGCCAGCACCGTATTGACCGCCATGGGATATGACGAGGTGACGGCCGCAAGCGCGATCCGCGTGTCGCTGGGTCCTCGGACGAGTGAAGAAGATGTGCTGCGTTTCGCCGAAACGTGGCTTGAAAAAGAGAAAAAGCATCGCGCGCGTGCCGCGTGATCTGACGGAGGGTGTCATATGGCCGCTTTGGACCAGACCCAGGTAAAAGAAGGCGTTGATCAGGAAACCGTGGATGCGGTGCGTGAGGTCGGAACCTACAAGTACGGCTGGGAAACCGAAATCGAAATGGAATACGCGCCCAAGGGCGTGAACCCGGATATCGTCCGCCTGATCTCAGAAAAGAATGAAGAGCCGGAATGGATGACCGAATGGCGCCTGGCCGCGTTTGACCGCTGGACCCAGATGGACGAACCGACCTGGGCGATGGTCAATTATCCCGAGATCGATTTTCAGAATCAGTATTACTATGCCCGCCCCAAGTCGATGGAGGAGAAGCCCAAGTCGCTGGATGACGTCGACCCTAAGCTGCTGGCCACATACGAAAAGCTGGGTATCCCACTGAAAGAACAGATGATTCTGGCTGGCGTTGAAGGCGCGGAAGACGCCCCTGCAGAGGGCCGCAAAGTCGCGGTGGACGCGGTTTTTGACTCGGTTTCTGTCGGCACGACCTTTCAGGCGGAACTGAAAAAGGCCGGTGTGATCTTCTGTTCGATTTCAGAGGCGATCAAAGAGCATCCCGAACTTGTCAAAAAATACCTCGGCACCGTGGTTCCGGTATCTGACAACTTTTATGCCACTCTGAACTCTGCCGTGTTCTCGGACGGATCGTTCGTTTACATTCCGCCGGGCGTGCGCTGCCCGATGGAGCTGAGCACCTATTTCCGCATCAACGCGGAAAACACCGGTCAGTTCGAGCGGACCCTGATCATCGCCGACAAGGGCTCGTATGTGTCCTACCTGGAAGGCTGCACTGCGCCGCAGCGCGACACTGCGCAGCTGCACGCAGCCGTGGTCGAAATTATCGTCGAAGAAGATGCCGAGGTGAAATACTCGACCGTCCAGAACTGGTTCCCCGGGGACGAGAACGGCAAGGGCGGCATTTACAACTTTGTGACCAAGCGTGCCGATTGCCGGGGCGACAGGTCCAAGGTGATGTGGACGCAGGTCGAGACCGGTTCTGCCGTGACCTGGAAGTATCCGTCCTGCATCCTGCGCGGTGATGACAGTCAGGGCGAGTTCTACTCGATCGCCATCACCAACAACTATCAGCAGGCCGATACCGGTACCAAGATGGTTCATCTGGGCAAGAACACCAAGTCGCGGATTGTGTCCAAGGGGATCAGTGCGGGTAAGGCTCAGAACACCTATCGCGGGCTGGTGTCGATGCACCCCAAAGCCAAGGACAGCCGCAACTATACCCAGTGCGACAGTTTGCTGATCGGCGACAAGTGCGGAGCCCACACGGTGCCGTATATCGAGGTCAAGAACAACTCGAGCCGGGTTGAACACGAAGCAACGACGTCCAAGGTGGACGACGACCAGCTGTTCTACTGCCGCCAGCGCGGTATGGACGAGGAAGAGGCCGTGGCGCTGGTCGTTAACGGATTCTGCAAGGACGTGCTTCAGGCGCTGCCGATGGAATTCGCGATGGAAGCGCAACAGCTGGTTGCCATTTCTCTGGAAGGCTCGGTTGGCTGATGGCGCGTAAGCCTGGCAAGACCATCCGAAAGGATGATGTGTTGACCTTGTTGGGTTACGCACTCCCGGTTTTGGGCGGGTTGCTGGGCGTTGCCTACGTCAACATCAATCATATGGACTTCAACAACCCGGTCTGGGCAGTCAGTGGAGGAGCGATCCTTGGATGGGTTGCTGCACGCCTCATGCGCCGGATGCTGGGATAGACATTGACTGGGGCTATCGAATGCCCCTTGCGGTACGCAAAAGGACAAAAAATGCTGGAAATCAAAAACCTGCACGTGAAACTTGAGGAAGAAGAGAAGCAAATCCTCAAAGGCGTCGACCTGACCGTCGAGGCCGGTAAAGTGCATGCGATCATGGGGCCGAACGGCTCGGGCAAGTCGACACTCAGCTACGTACTCTCGGGCCGCGATGGCTATGAAGTTACCGAAGGCTCGGCCACCCTGGACGGCGAGGATCTTCTGGAAATGGAACCGGAAGAGCGTGCCGCTGCGGGTATCTTTCTGGCGTTCCAGTACCCCGTCGAAATCCCCGGTGTGGGCAACATGACGTTCCTGCGCACTGCCGTAAACGCTCAGCGCAAGGCGCGCGGGGAAGACGAACTGTCGGCCGCCGACTTCCTGAAAGAAGTTCGCGCCAAGGCGAAATCGCTGAAGATCGACGCGGATATGCTCAAGCGTCCGGTGAACGTCGGCTTCTCGGGTGGTGAGAAGAAGCGGAACGAAATTCTGCAGATGGCGATGCTGGAGCCTAAGATGTGCATCCTGGACGAAACGGACTCGGGTCTGGACGTGGATGCGATGAAACTGGTGGCCGAAGGTGTGAACGCTCTGCGCGACGAAGGGCGTGGCTTCCTGGTGATTACGCACTATCAGCGTCTGCTGGACCATATCAAACCCGACGTCGTGCACATCATGGCAGACGGTCGGATCGTCAAAACCGGTGGCCCGGAACTGGCGCTGGAAGTTGAAAACAACGGCTATGCCGACATTCTGGCCGAGGTGAACTGATGGGGCTGCCCGAAGTTAAACAAACCGCGACCGAGGCGCGGCTGGCCAGTTTGGTCATGCCCGACGCCGGATGCACGCGTGCCGCCCGCGAAGATGCGCTGGCGCGAGTTCTGGAAATGGGCCTGCCGGGACGGCGCGATGAGTATTGGAAATATACCCGCCCGGACACGCTGATTTCGCCCGAGGCCCCTCAGGCCGCTCTGTTCCGGTCCGACGAGCCGTTGCTGTTCCATGATCTCGACCGTTTGAAAATTGTGTTCATCGACGGTGTGTTCAGCCCTGAAGATTCCGATGACCTGACGCTTGAAGGTGTGACGATCGATCGGATCGAAGACATCTGCTGCAAAGATATCCATTGGGCCAAGGAGTTGTACGGCGTTCTTGAAGCGCGCGGGCAGACCCCGGTTCAGCGACCTCTGGCGGCGCTGAATACGGCCTTTGCGGCCGATGGTGTTGCGATTCACGTGACTGGCACGCCCAGCAAGCCAATCAGCCTGATCTATCAGCATGCCTCTGAAACCTCGGACGCCATGTTGCATCACATCGTGCGCGTCGAAAGCGGGGCCGAGGTGACCATTCTGGAAAACGGCCCGGCGGCTTCACGGTTTAACAAATGCATGGAGATCGACATCGCCGACGGCGGCACGCTGCATCACGTGCGCGCGCAGGGTCGGGATCATGAGCGCCGCGCAGCCACGCATATGTTCACGCGTTTGGGTCACGAGTCGGTTTACAAATCCTTTACTCTAACGGTGAACGGAGTTCTGACGCGAAACGAGCAGGTGGTCGAGCTGACTGGCGATGACGCAGTTGCTCATGTGGCGGGTGCCTGCGTCGGAGATGGTAATTTCCATCACGACGACACGGTGTTCGTAACCCACGACGCGGTAAATTGTGAAAGCCGCCAGGTCTTCAAGAAAGTTCTGCGGAATGGCGCAACAGGCGTGTTCCAGGGCAAAATCCTTGTGAAAGCGGGTGCTCAGAAAACTGACGGCTATCAAATCAGCCAGTCCTTGCTGCTGGATGATGACAGCCAGTTTCTGGCCAAGCCCGAACTGGAAATCTACGCCGATGATGTGGCCTGTTCGCACGGGTCCACATCGGGTGCGATTGACGAAACGGCCTTGTTTTATCTGCGGTCGCGTGGGGTATCGCTCAAAGACGCCACGAACATGCTGACGCTGGCCTTTCTGGCCGAAGCGGTGGACGAGATTGAAAACGAGGTGCTTGCCCAAGCCATCGTGACCCGTCTGGAAGGCTGGCTGGCGCGTCGCAGCTGATGCCTGTGACGACGGATATCGTGGCCACGTACAGGGGGCCGGGGCGTGTCATGCGCCGGCTTCTGAATATGGGGCCACGGGAAGACCGGGCGCTGGCTTTTGTCATGGCCTTCTGCACAATCGCCTTTGTCGCGCAGATGCCTGGAATGGCCCGGCGCGCGCACCTGGAAGGTGTCGAGCTGAACATGCTGCTGGGCGGCGCCTTGTTGGGGTCGGTTATCATCCTGCCATTGCTTCTGTATTTTGTGGCCCTTGTGTCTCATTGGGCTGCACGGCTTATGGGTGGGAACGGTTCCGCCTACGGCGCGCGGTTGGCTTTGTTCTGGGCTTTGCTGTCGTCCGCGCCGTTGGTTCTTTTGAACGGATTGGTGGCCGGATTTATCGGTCCGGGGCCGACCTTGTCCGTAGTTGGGCTACTTTGGGTTGCAGTCTTTGTCTGGTTCTGGTTGTCAGGCCTCAGACAAGCACAGAGGCCTGAGACATGAATCTGAGTTTTCTGGGGAACCTCGCGGTGATGACTTTGGTCAGCCCGGCCGAGGCAGCCCGACGCCTGATGAAACTACGCCCAGGGCGCGAGATCCTGTGGCTGGCGTTTTTTCTGGCTGTCGTGCTCAACTCCATTGTGCAGTTCGGCCTTGACTACTTTGTGTGGCTGTCTGGCCCGGATGTGGCGCAGGCACCCGGTCCGGTCCTCATGAATCTGGTAACGTCAGCGGGTGCAATGCTGCTGAGCGTCGCGTCATTTCTGTTTGTCGGACGACTTCTGGGCGGACGCGCGACGTTTGAAGACATCATGGTTCTGATGATCTGGCTGCAGTTCCTCCAGATACTTGCCTTGCTGGCTACGCTGGTCATTGCAATGACACTGCCGTTCCTGATGGTTCCAATGTTGCTGGCAACGGCGTTGGTCAGTTTTTATATCACCCTGCATTTCCTAAACGAGGCGCATCAGTTCGCATCCTTGGGAAAGGCGTTTGGCCTGATCTTGCTGGCCGCGCTGATTGCGATACCTTTTGTCCTCCTCCTGACCCCAAGCGGGCCCGTATAGGAATATGACCATGTATGATGTTCAGAGAATCCGCTCTGATTTTCCCATCCTGTCGCGAGAGGTGAATGGGAAACCCCTGACTTATCTGGACAATGGTGCCTCGGCGCAGAAGCCACAGGTGGTGATTGATGCAGTTACCCGCGCCTATGCCGAGGAATACTCGAACGTGCATCGCGGTCTGCACTATCTGTCCAACCTTGCAACGGAAAAGTATGAGGCCGTCCGCGGCACGGTTGCCCGGTTTCTGGGTGTGGCGAACGAGAATGAAATCGTTCTGAACTCCGGCACAACCGAAGGCATCAACCTTGTCGCCTATGGCTGGGCCATGCCGCGCCTGAAAGCCGGGGATGAAATCGTTCTGAGTGTCATGGAGCATCACGCCAATATCGTTCCATGGCATTTCCTGCGGGAACGTCAGGGCGTGGTCCTGAAGTGGGTTGATGTGGACCCGGACGGCGGACTGGACCCGCAGGCCGTGATTGACGCCATCACACCGCGCACAAAACTGGTCGCAGTAACGCAATGCTCGAACGTGCTGGGAACGGTCGTTGACGTGAAGGCGATCACAAAAGGAGCCCACGCAAAAGGTGTGCCTATTCTGGTGGATGGCAGTCAGGGTGCCGTGCACATGCCTGTCAACGTTCAGGATATTGGCTGTGATTTCTATGCCATTACGGGGCACAAGCTGTACGGCCCCTCCGGTTCAGGTGCGATCTACATCACGTCCGACCGCATGGTCGAAATGCGCCCCTTTATCGGCGGCGGCGACATGATCAAAGAGGTCAGCAAAGATCAGGTGATCTATAACGATCCGCCTATGAAGTTCGAGGCTGGTACACCCGGGATCGTTCAGACAATCGGGCTGGGTGTGGCGTTGGATTATATGATGGATCTGGGGATGGAGAACATTGCCGCCCACGAATCCGCCTTGCGGGACTATGCCATGCAGCGTCTGACCGGCCTGAACTGGGTACAGGTGCAGGGCACACGCCCGGACAAGGCCGCTATTTTCAGTTTTACACTGGACGGGGCAGGGCACGCGCATGATGTGTCGACCATTCTGGACAAAAAAGGCGTCGCCGTTCGCGCCGGTCATCACTGCGCCGGTCCGTTGATGGATCATCTGGGGGTAACGGCCACATGCCGCGCCAGCTTCGGGCTTTACAATACCACTGACGAGGTCGACACACTGATCGATGCACTGGAACTGGCCCACGATCTGTTCGCGTGAAACCTGATGTCGGGCGACAGATTTGCAGTTGCACCCGGAACGGAACAAGGTTAGCTAACGGCCAAGGCACCTGTAGCTCAGCTGGATAGAGCGCTGCCCTCCGAAGGCAGAGGCCAGAGGTTCGAATCCTCTCAGGTGCGCCAACACCTCCATATTTCTAAGGTTTATTGGGGAAAACAGCCGCTTTTGTACCACATTTGCAGGAGCTTGCGTACCCCATGGCTATCGTGATGAAGATCAAATACCTCGACAAACTCAAGGAAGGCTTCCGGTTCAAGCGTAGGCTGCCTAAGGACGTCGCTCAGGTCACCGGGCGGGAATACTTTCAGGTGCGCTTTGCCGTGAAGGATGAAGGGCCTGCTCTGCTCCGTGAACATGCCGCCATACTGAGGGACTATGAGGACACCGTCAGGGCTGCCAGAAGACAGGCTACAGGGTCGGAGGAGGTGCCCCCTAGGGAGAGGTGGTACCGCGCTCTCACAGAGGCTGAGAGGCTTGTTGATGAGCTTCCTGATGAGGACCTGAGGGATGTCCTCGCGGATGAGATGTACAAGCTAGGGTCTGACCCCATGCTGCTCAAGGCCATCAGAGACCCTGAGGCTGCACCTCCGGCTGTCACCTTGGCAGATGCGAAGGCTATCTATGAGACAGAGAAGGTGAGGGGAAAGAGGTCTGCCCAGCAACAGTTGGACCGAACCTGTAGACGGATTGAAGATGTCCTTGGTCCACTCGACCAGATAAAGCTGACCGACCTGAAGAGGGAACAAGCCCGCCACCTCCGGGACCAGATGCTTAAGATGCACACCACACCAGACAAGCTGCTGTCCCCCTCATCTGTGAAGAGGGAATTGCGTATTGTCTCTGCCATGGTCAATGTTGGCATCAAGGAGTTCGACCTTATCAACCAAGCCTCGAACCCCTACCAAGGCCTTGAGGTCCACCAAGGGGAAACCTTAGAGGAAGACAAGAGGTTGCCCCTCAGCATGGGCCAAATGGAGGCCATGAGTGTCCGACTGAGGGACCACACACGGTCCCCCGATCTGCTCTTGATCTGGGACATACTCCTCGACACTGGCTGTCGTCTGGCTGAGATAACTGGTCTCACGATAGACGATGTCCACCTTGATGCTGCTATCCCCTTCATCGACATCAAGCCCAACTCCATACGCCCTATCAAGACTAAGGTCTCAATCCGCAGGGTGCCCCTTAAGGGCCGCGCTCTGAGAGCCGTTGAGGAGTCCATGGAGAGCCGCAAGGGTGCCTCTGGTGGTGACCCCCTATATCCAGCATACGGGCGCTCTAGGGGGGCTGACAGTGCATCTCAGGCATTAATCAAACACCTGCGAACCATCACTGAAGACATGCGTTCCCGCACTGTGTTGACCGTAGCAACCACTTCAGGGCGCACTCTCATGCTTGCCCAGTGGTCCGGTCGGTCTGCCCAAGGGGCTAGTTGACGGTTAATCCTTTCGTGTCCCAGACGGGCACGTGCGGTGTATCCAAGGCGTTTCGTGAACGCCCTCCGTTTCTCATATATCTCTCGGTGTTCACTCAGTGGCACCTAAGGCCTGCCCGAAGTGGCGTCTTAGGCCCTACACTGTGTGCAAGGTGTCTTTTCAATTGATAACGCCCTAGTGCAGATGCACGTCGCGATGATCTGACAGGACCTAAGCCCTGCCATCTCACTACAACTAAGACTGGAAACACACGTAGGGTGACTTACCCAATAAAATAAGGGGCTTGGGGGTGGTTGGATTTGCACGAGAGCCATCTCAGGTGCGCCACATCACTAAATTAGATGTTCCGGGTTCATGGGCGTATAGCCTTTCCGCAGCTATTGCTTTGTCCGAACTCCCAACGTGTTCGTGCCTTCATCTACAAAAAAAGAGCGCCCAAAGGCGCTCCTCACTTCGAAATTGTACGCGGTGGTTATCCGCCCCAGCTGCGGACTTCACCGCAGTCCATGTGGACAAAATTCGAGCGGTGGTATTTACCGACGCCCCCTGCGCGGCAGGAAATGGCGGCTTTGGCCATCTGCGAAACCGAGCGTGAAGACAACCGCAAGTCAGCGGCCTGGCCCTTCATGTGCAAGGAGTTCTTGGCAACGCGGCGGGATTTCGATCGCAGCATCGCGTTAGTCTGAGGGGACCGGTAGCCGGACAACAGCATATAGGGTTCGTTGACATCCAGCAGGTTGTGAGATGCGGCCATGATGTCAATCGTGCGCAGGTCCATGGATTTGGACTGATCGGTACGCCAGTCGCGCATGAAGTGGTTCACTTCCTTGACGGCGTCTTTGATGTAATTGCCGTCAACCCAGTAAATCATGTCGATGCGTTCACCGGTGCGCCCGGAATACATGCGAATGCGGCGAATATCACCGCCGCCGCGAAGGAATCCTGCTGCATTGGAATAGGTCGGTGCGGCTACTACCGCTGTGGCCGCGAACGCACCCAATAGGGCACGCCGGGTCAAGCCCGAAGCACTGCTCTTGGTCATTTCGTTTTTCGTCCCGTACTAGTTCCTGCCTGCACACGATGTTACGTGCGCCGTATTAATTTTTTCCCATCCCAGATGCGGAAGTTATGACACAGACGGATTCGTCCGCCAAGAAATCTTTCGGATACACCAATTCAAGGAGGAAATATCGGCAGGTTTTTGCGCAACTGATGCAGTGATGCATAAATTACAGAAGGTTAGGGAAATCACTTTCCAAGGCGATGCAATCACGCATCAGCAGACGTTAGAAGCGCTGATTTGATGTATTTGTGAATAGACAATCGGGCAGTCTGCCAATCATACTGGTTCGGCGCCGAACGTATCGGCGCAAAGCATTGAATAACCAAGGCCATCTCATGTTTTCTGTTTTCCGGACCTGTACCAGTATCCTCGCGACCGCCTGTTTCGCAGCAACAGCGGCCTTTGCCGATTCCGAGACAAACCCACCGACCGCCTTCCGCATGGCGGTTGCCGAGTCGCTGGATTCGGGGTCTTCGCTGGCTGAATACTACAAAAAAAACGGGTTTTCGCCGATCTGGGTCGGGCAGACCGAGCAGCATGCTGAACGCCGGGCCGCTTTGATTAAGGCCCTGTCCAATGCCGCGTTCCACGGGTTGCCGGATGCGCGTTATGATGTCCAGGCTCTGCTGGACCAGATGCGCGCTGCCCGTTCCCAGAGGGACTTGGGTTCAGTCGAAGCGGATTTGAGCCGGGTTTTCCTGCGTTATGCTACGGATATGTACTCGGGCGTGTTGAGCCCTTCACAGATTGACGATGGTTTGGTGCGCGAAGTCGATCGCAGGTCGCCGCAGGAACATTTGCAAGGTGTCGCATCAGCCACAGGGGCGACGTACATAGAACAACTGGTGCCAGAGTCCCTGCAATACCGGTCTTTGCTGAAACAGAAAATGGTCCTTGAAAACCTGGTTGAGCAGGGCGGTTGGGGGCCGACTGTACCGGTTGCAATACTCGAATACGGTGATACCGGACCCAATGTCATTCGGCTGCGTGACCGTTTGGTGGCTATGGGTTACCTGAGACCAACCGCCAGCCCGGAATTTGATGCCGCAATGCTGGAGACCGTGCGGGCGTTTCAGACTGCCCATGGGCTTGAATCGGATGGCGTTGCCGGAAATGGAACCCTGACCGAAATCAACCGTCCGGCCAGCGACAGGCTCAAGGCTGTCTACGTCGCGCTTGAGCGGGAGCGTTGGTTGCCACACTCACGAGGCGCGCGTCATATCTTGGTGAATCAGGCGGACTTCTCGGCGAAGATCGTGGATGAAGGTCGGGTATCGTTTGAGACGCGAGCCGTCATTGGCAAGAACACCCATGATCGGCGCAGTCCCGAATTCTCGGACATGATGGAACACATGGTGATCAACCCGAGTTGGTACGTACCACGCTCGATTATCACAAAGGAATATTTGCCAAAACTTCAGTCCAACCCAAATGCGGTCGGTCACATCCAGATCACGGATCGAAGTGGCCGTCAGGTCAATCGTGGAGCCGTGGACTTTACGCAATTCACTGCACGGGATTTTCCGTTCGCGATGCGGCAACCACCCAGCAAAAGCAATGCGTTGGGCCTGGTGAAGTTCATGTTCCCAAACAAGCACAACATCTATCTGCATGATACGCCGCACAAAAACCTGTTTGCCCGCGAAGTTCGCGCTTTCTCGCACGGTTGTATCCGTCTGGCGCAGCCGTTTGAGTTTGCCTATGCCTTGCTTGCCCGGCAGGAAGAAGACCCCAAGGCCTTTTTTCACAGGGTTCTGAATACCGGCAAGGAAACAAAGGTAGACCTCGCGCAGTCGGTTCCTGTTCACATCATCTATCGGACGGCGTATGTCGGTCCAAAGGGTGAAGTTCAGTACCGCCGGGATGTCTACGACCGCGATCGCAAGATCTGGGAGGCTCTGCAAAAGGCAGGGGTGGTCCTGCCGGACGTTCAGGGGTAATCACTGGGGCAAGTCCTGATACAAGGAAGCCCTCTATGCAATTCACAATCAAGCAAATCGCCGAAGCGCTGGACGCTGAATGCCAGGGCGATACCAGCCTGATCGTCTATCGTGCCGCCGAACCGGGCGATGCAGGCGCAGATGATCTGGCCATGGCCATGTCGCCCAAATACGCCGACGCATTGTCCGGTGGGTCGGCAAAGGCTGCGGTTGTGTGGGAAGGCGCGGACTGGCAGGGGATGGGCTTGCAGGCCGCTATCTTTGTGCCGCGCCCGCGGATGGCGATGGCAGGAATTACGGCGATGCTGGACCGAGGCCAGGGGGTCGCTCCGGGTATTCACCCTTCGGCCGTAGTCGACTCGACCGCAACGATTGCCGAAAACGTTTCGATTGGCCCACTTACGGTCATTGGTGCGCGGGCTCGCATTGGGGCCGGTTCGGTTATCGGCGCGCATTGCGTTGTCGGCATGGACGCCGTTCTGGGAGAATCTGCGGTTCTGCGAGAAATGGTCAGCATCGGTGCACGTGCAAAGATCGGTGACCGCTTTGTCGCGCAACCGGGTGCGCGCATTGGCAGCGACGGGTTCAGCTTTGTCACTCCGGAAGTGTCTGGCGTGGAAAACGTTCGCAAAACGATGGGAGATGCGGGGGATGCCAAGGCCCAGAACTGGCTGAGGATCCATTCGCTGGGCGCGGTGGAAATCGGCGATGATGTTGAGGTCGGCGCGAACTGCACCGTTGACAACGGCACCATACGCAACACCGTGATCGGCTCGGGTTCCAAGCTGGATAACCTGGTCCACGTGGGACACAACACGCGCGTTGGGCAGGACTGCCTGTTATGCGGGCAGACCGGTGTTTCGGGGTCCGTTGAGATCGGAAATCATGTTGTTCTGGGTGGCCAGACCGGCGTCGTGGACAACATTTTCATCGGGGATGGCGTGATTGCCGGCGGGGGCACCAAGATCCTGTCCAATGTTCCGGCCGGGCGGGTAATTATGGGCTATCCGGGCATAAAAATGGAATCTCATACCGATATCTACAAGGCCCAACGCCGCTTGCCGCGCATGGCGCGTGACGTAGAGGCGCTGAAAAAGGCTGTTTTCAAACAGTCTTCGAGCGATTAAATCACAACCACCGTGATAATCAGAGGACCGATATGAGCATCACCGACCGCGTCATCTCCATCATTGCTGAGCAAGCCGTGCTGGAGCCTTCGGATGTGACGCCCGAAAGTACGCTCGAGGACCTGGGTATCGACAGTCTGGGCCTGGTTGAAAGCATCTTTGCCATCGAGGAAGAGTTCGACATCTCGGTGCCGTTCAATGCCAACGAACCGACGGCCAGCGATTTCGACATCTCAAATGTTGCAGCTATCATTTCAGGTATCGAAAAGCTTGTGTCGGAAAAGGTCTGACTGAGCCTCATGAAACGCGTTGTCATTACCGGGGCGGGCACGATCAACTCGCTGGGCCATTCCGTTCCCGATACACTAGAGGCCATGCGCGAAGGCCGCTGCGGCATCTCTGAACTTGAGTTTCGCGATGTCGATCGTTTGGCTATCAAGATCGGTGGGCAGGTCAGGGGGTTCGAGGCCGAAGGCCGGTTCAATCGCCAGCAAATGTCGCTCTATGATCGGTTTACCCAATTCACATTGATGGCTGCCAAAGAGGCCATTGATCAGTCCGGGATCGAATTTCACGGCGATATTGCGGCGCGTTCCGGTGTCGTTCTGGGAACGGCCGGTGGCGGTGTTTCCACATGGGACGACAATTACCGGTCGGTCTACGAAGACGGCAAGAACCGCGTTCATCCTTTTGTTGTTCCCAAGTTGATGAACAACGCAGCCGCCAGCCATGTGTCAATGGAGCATAACCTCAAAGGCCCGAGCTTTACCGTTTCGACGGCGTGCGCCTCGTCAAATCATGCTATGGCACAGGCTTTCCAAATGGTTCGCAGCGGGGCTGCGCCCACGATGATCACTGGCGGTTCGGAATCCATGTTGTGTTTCGGGGGCGTAAAGGCCTGGGAAGGCCTGCGCGTTATGTCCAAGGACGCATGTCGACCGTTCAGTGCCAATCGAAACGGTATGGTCCAGGGCGAGGGCGCCGGCGTGTTCGTGTTTGAAGAATATGAGCATGCGCGTGCGCGCGGCGCTGACATCCTGTGCGAGGTTGTGGGTTTTGCAATGTCGTCTGATGCATCCGATATTGTCATGCCCAGCAAACAGGGGGCATCCCGTGCGATGGCCGGGGCCCTGGCTGATGCAAAGCTGAACGCGAGCGAAGTGGGCTACATTAACGCCCATGGGACCGGCACCGCCGCCAACGACAAAACTGAATGTGCAGCGGTCGCGGACGTTTTTGGACCGCATGCGGATGATCTTATGATCTCGTCCACAAAGTCCATGCATGGACATCTGATCGGCGGGACCGGAGCGGTGGAACTGCTGGCCTGCATCATGGCTTTGCGGGACGGGATAGTTGCCCCGACAATCGGCTATGAGGAGCCTGATCCGGAATGTGCGCTGGATGTGGTCCCAAATATTGCGCGCGAAGCAAAAGTTGACGTTGCACTCAGCAACGCGTTTGCCTTTGGCGGATTGAATGCAGTCCTGGCATTGAAGCGGATCTGAAGCCAAAATAGCTTACAAACCAAAAACGCCGCCGAAGATTATTCGGCGGCGTCTTTGATTGTTGGTCCGGATGATGTTCAGTTGATTTCCAACTTGTCGAATCCTGCAGTGAACCCTGCCAGAGAAATCTCAATCTCAAGAAGTTGGTTGGGTGCCAGAACCGAGACGACAGACATTTTGGCCGTGCTGCCGGCCTTCATGGCATCGACATCGCCTTGAGTGAACCCAAGCTGGGCCACGCAGCCGATGGGGTTGCAATGGTGGTAGTCATAACGTTTCCCCGGAGCGCCATCGATCGACAAAGCCAGTTGCGCTTGCAACATGATTTCGAGCGGTACAATGACTGTTGCGCCTGCAACTGCTGCGACACCTTCGGGCAATTTGTTGACCGATATCTCCGCAATTGGCTGGCCTTCTTGCCCGGACAGCGTCTGCCGCAGCAAGCAGGGGTCCTTACCTGCTTCTGTTTTGAGGCATCTGATTTCCCAGTCGCCGCTTTCCTCTTTAACGTATTGTTCACCTACGCGCGGACCGGTTTCGCCCAAGTCCAGATCGGAAGCCGCTTCCGTCTGCGGTGTCTCTGCCGGAGTTTGGTCGTCCTGAGATGTTTCCTGCGCGGCTGCGGTGCTGCACCAGAGTGCCGCGGAAACAAGGCTGAAAGACAGGATGTTCTTGATCATGAGTGCCTCGGTTGCGTGATTGAGCTTTTTGCCCGGTCTATCATCGTTAAAACAGGGTGTCAGTCACTAAGCTGCATTATTGGAAGGATGTGAACGGATTCTTGCCCATTTGTTCTGTTATTTACAAAGTCCGGGCCAATGAAAAAGGGAGCCGGTGGAGCGGCTCCCTTCCTAGAATTTTCTCCCCGTCGGACTGGCCGACTTATTTATGCGCAGACGTTACGAAAGGGGGGCGCACGGGTCAACTGCTAACCTGAATTTTTAATATACTGACCAGTTCATTTTAATGCGGGCCGAAAACAAAAATGCCGTGCCCGAAGGCACGGCCAGTCGACAGGGAGGAAGTCTGCCACCCCGGAGCCTTCGCCCATGAGGCGGCAAATAAACTATCGCAGTCAAAGGTTAACTTTGTATGCTGTCGTGGGATCGGTGATAAGCAAGGCGAATAATTCATGAACAACAGTATTTTCCTGGGTGGCGGTGGCAAGGATTACGCTGAACCGCAGGGTCTGACGCTGAAATATGCCAACCGACACGGTTTGATCGCCGGGGCCACCGGGACAGGCAAGACCGTTACGCTACAAATTCTGGCCGAAGGTTTCTCTAAGGCGGGCGTGCCTGTGTTTCTGTCAGATATCAAAGGTGACCTGTCTGGTCTGGCCTTGTCAGGAAGCCCGGATCACAAATTGCATCAGGCTTTTCAGGATCGCGCGCAACGCATCGGGCTGACTGATTTCGCCTACGCTGCCTGTCCGGTGACGTTCTGGGACCTGTTTGGCGAGCAGGGACATCCGGTCCGAACCACCGTCACCGAGATGGGTCCCTTGCTGTTGTCGCGTCTGATGGAACTGAGCGAGGCACAGGAAGGAATCCTGAACATCGCATTTCGTGTGGCCGACGAAGAAGGTATGCCGCTGCTGGACCTCAAGGACCTGCAGGCTCTGCTGGTCTGGATCGGTGAAAACCGCGCACAGCTGTCCCTGCGATACGGCAATGTATCGACAGCGTCGATCGGGGCGATTCAGCGCCGTTTGCTGGTTCTTGAAAACCAGGGCGGAACCAAACTGTTCGGAGAGCCAGCGCTGGATCTGGCGGATCTGATGCGAACCGATCAGAACGGGCAGGGGATGGTGAATATTCTGGCCTCGGACAAGTTGATGGGCGCGCCTCGACTATACGCAACGTTCCTGCTGTGGCTGCTGAGCGAGCTGTTCGAAGAACTGCCCGAAGTGGGCGACCCCGAGAAACCCAAACTGGTTTTCTTTTTCGACGAAGCCCATCTGCTGTTCGATGATGCCCCGAAGGTTCTGGTGGACAAAGTTGAACAGGTCGCGCGCCTGATCCGGTCAAAGGGGATCGGTGTGTATTTCATATCCCAAAACCCGGCCGACATACCCGAGGATATTCTGGGCCAGTTGGGCAACCGCATTCAGCATGCTTTGCGGGCTTTCACGGCGCGGGATCGCAAGAACCTGCGGTTGGCTGCGGAAACCTATCGTGAGAATCCCGAGTTCGATACCGAGGAAGCCATCCGAGAGGTCGGTGTGGGTGAGGCGGTAACGTCAATGCTGCAGAAGAAGGGCATACCCGGGATCGTCGAGCGCACATTGATCCGGCCACCGGGGTCCCAGCTTGGCCCGATCACGCAAAGCGAACGGCAGGCGATCCTTGATGCGTCGAGGATGCGGGCAAAATACGATCAGCCCGTTGATCGAAAGTCGGCGTTTGAAATACTTCAGGCCCGGGCCGACGCAGCAGCAAAGGAAGCCGAAGCTGCCGAGGCAGAAGAGCTGTTTGAAACACAGACACCTGCCGAGCGCGAGTTTGCCGCGGCCCGCAGGTATTCAGGGCAGCGCGTCAGCCGATCCTCTTCCCGCGTTTCGCGGAAACAGGACACGTTTGCATCAGCCATGAGTCAGGCGGTGATCAAGGAACTGAAAGGGACGACCGGCCGTCGCATCGTGCGTGGCATACTTGGCGGGTTGTTTCGCAATCGCTGAGTGAATGCGCCGTTTCTAATTGAGGCGGCGCTGACCTTCCTGTCGGCAGTATGCGTCCGCCTCGGCGACTGACATCTTGGTTGCCGGATAATCGATGGCCCGATCCCAAATGACCCGGTTCAGAGTATAGAGCTGGCAGGTCACAACCCCTTTTGGTGTTTGGACCTGGACAGGTGTTGTTTCAAGGCTTTCTGGGGACGGAACGCAGGCTGTCATAGCCGCGAGAACAGGCAGAACCAGGGCTGCTTTGGTGGTTGGTGCTTTCATGGTGGAACACAACTTTTCTAGGTTAACATACAGAATCGTTACAGATCGGCGGTTTAGGTGTGAGTGAGTGCCGAACAACAGCCAGAAACCATCTGGCTGATATACCCGTCTAGTCAGTTTTTCCTATCGATGCAACAAACCGCGCCGGCCAGCCGGCGCGGTTCACTCAATTGTAAGAAGTTTGAAATTATTTTTCGGGGATCAAACCACGCGGGCTGAATCTAAGAACAATCAATAGAATCAATCCCATGGTAAACAACCGCATATGCGCGGCGCTGTCGATCAGGTGCGCTTTGAGTGCACTTCCGTCAGGCATACCCGCAGTGATCAGATTCATCAGCCACAGACCGATGGGCTCTACCTGAACCCAAAGGAACCAGATCAGGAACGCACCAAGGACGGCGCCAAAGTTGTTGCCCGATCCGCCCACGATCACCATGACCCAGACAAGGAAGGTGAACCGCAGCGGGTTGTAGGTGCCTGGCGTCAGTTGCCCGTCCAGCGTGGTCATCATCGCGCCCGCTATGCCACAAATGGCCGATCCCAGAACGAAGATCTCCAGGTGGCGGCGGGTGACGTCTTTGCCCATCGCCTCGGCGGCGACCTCGTTGTCGCGAATGGCGCGCATCATGCGACCCCACGGGCTTTTCAATGCCATCTGCGCCATCCACAGCAGAACCAAAAGGACAATTAGGAACAGCAAGGAATAGCCAAGTTTAACGGACAGTGTTGAAGCCGTCACAGGGTCCAGTCCGAACCATTCGGCACGGGCAACGAAGCCGGGGTCATTTTGTAGGTCGACCTCATACCCGACCACAGGGGAAGGGCGGGGAATGCCGTAGACGTTCTTGACCCCACGCGCCAGCCAGTCCTCGTTCTTCATGATCGCAATGATGATCTCGGCGATACCGAGCGTCGCAATTGCCAGATAGTCCGAGCGCAAACCCAGCGCGGTCTTGCCGATCAGCCAAGCCGCACCTGCGGCCAGCAGTCCACCAGCAGGCCAGGCCAGCAGCACGGGCAAGTTCAGACCGCCGATATTGCCTGCAACGGCAGGGTCAATCGCCTCGATTGCGGCAACGTTGGGATCGAAGATGGCGCGGTAGATAAAGAAACCAACGACCAGAATACCAATGATTGCCAGGGTCTGTGTGCGCCCCTTGGGCATCTTCTGCGCAACCATCACGGCCGCAACGACGGTTGCGGCCCCCAGCAACAGCGCGAGGATCACACCAAAGCCACCACCGGACCAGGCTCCCGGCGTTGGCGCGGTCGAAACCAGCACAACAGCCAGCCCCCCCAGCGCGACAAAGCCCATGACGCCGACATTGAAGAGGCCCGCAAAGCCCCATTGCAGGTTCACCCCAATGGACATGATGGCCGAGATCAGGCCCATGTTCAGGATCAGGATCGCCGCGTTCCAGCTTTGCGTGAACCCGGTCAGCAGGATCAGAGCGCCAACGACAACAAATAGCAGTGTGTTTTTGACGGGCTCGCTCATATCACTTTCCCCTTGAACAGACCCGTGGGCTTAAACAGCAGCACAATCAGCAGGATCGCAAAGCTGACGGCGAATTTGTAATCGGTGGACAGGAACTGGACCAAGCCTGACGGCTCCAGACTTTCCGGCGCCAGATAGGTCAGTACCTTTTTCCACGCGTAAGTGATCGTCACTTCGGAAAACGCGATGATGAACCCGCCCGCGATGGCGCCCAGAGGGTTGCCAAGCCCGCCTACAATGGCCGAGGCAAAGATCGGCAGCAGAAGCTGGAAATAGACAAAGGGCTTGAAGCTTTTGTCGAGGCCGTAAAGCACACCGGCCGTGGTTGCCAGCGCAGCCACGATGATCCAGGTGATCATCACAACACGTTCGGGGTTGATGCCTGACAGCAAAGCCAGATCCTCGTTGTCCGAATAGGCCCGCATCGATTTACCGGTGCGGGTCTTGTTCAGGAACCAGAACAGCAGCGCCACGGCAACAACCGCCACGATCACGGTAATGCCCTGAGAGGTCTTGATCGCCAGCCCTTCTTGCAGGCCGGTCATCGCCTTGAAATCCCGCGCCGAAACAATGAACCTCGCGCCGTCCGAGAACCTTTGGTCATCCGGCCCGATGATGAACCGCACAAGCCCGTTCATGATGAACATCACGCCCATCGATACGATCACCAGAATGACCGGCTTGGCCTTTTGTTCCCTATAGAACCGATAGACCAGCCTGTCCGTGATCAGTACCAGAACGATACAGCCCAGAATGGCAAAGGGCAGGGCTAACAAGGCGGTCGGCAGCGGCCCGAAACTGACCCCGGCGGCCTGCAGGCCCCAAGTGACCAGCACGGCGATCATCGCGCCAAAGGCCATCGTGTCGCCGTGGGCAAAGTTCGAGAACCGCAGGATGCCATAGATCAGCGTCACCCCCAACGCGCCCAGCGCCAACTGGCTGCCATAGGCGATTGCGGGAACAAGGACGAAGTTGGAGAGCGCCACAAAGGCGTTGAGGAAGTCCATTAATTTGCTCCTCCGAATGACGAGCATTTTCCATGCCATTGGGAGATTACGAACTCTCCGACGGTAGAGGTGTTACGAGAACGGACTGAAGATCCATTCTCCGAGATCGATGTTGTCTGAGCTTTCAAAGACTGTAGTGCTAGCAGATTGGCGATGGCAGCGGAGTGTAGTCGTCGCATTCTCACCCCCCCAAAAAACTCTTGCGAACTTCCGGATCGGCCAGCAGTTCCTTGCCCGTGCCAGTATAGGCATTCCGCCCCTGAACCAGCACATAACCCTTGTCTGCGATTTCAAGCGCCTGACGGGCGTTCTGTTCCACCATCAGGATCGGCAGGCCGGTTCGCGAGACCTCAATGATCCGGTCAAACAACTCATCCATCACGATGGGCGAGACACCGGCGGTTGGTTCGTCCAGCATCAGCACCTTGGGTTGGGTCATCAGCGCGCGGCCCACGGCGACCTGTTGACGTTGGCCGCCTGACAGCTCTCCGGCGGCCTGATTGCGTTTGTCGCGCAGGATGGGGAACAGGTCATAAACTTGCTCCATCGTTTGGCTGATGTCGTCGCGGCGGATGAAGGCACCCATCTCAAGGTTCTCTTCCACCGTCATGGAAGTGAAGATGTTCGAGGTCTGCGGCACAAACCCCATCCCCCGGATCACACGGTCCTGCGGAGTGAGGTTGGTGATGTCCTCGCCGTCCAGTCGCACCGAACCGGACCGGACGTCCAGCATTCCGAAAACGGCCTTCATCGCGGTCGATTTGCCAGCGCCGTTCGGGCCAACGATCACGGCGATTTCGCCCTTGTCGACGGCGATGGTGCAGTCATGCAGAATATCCGGGCCCTTGCCGTAGCCGCCCGTCATCGTGTCGCCGATCAGAAAGGGACCACCTTCGACCCTGTGGGTTTCGCCGCTTTTACTGTGTGCAGGCGTCATGGTGCCGGCACCGCGGGTGTTGGTGATCGAGGCGTCCTTGTTGCCGTGGTCATCCTGATAGGGATTGTCGCTCGTGCCAGCGGTCATGTTTGGGCCTCCAGCTTGTCCTTGTTTTTCAAACCGGTGCCCAGATAGGCTTCGATCACGTGCTCATTGGCCTTGATTTCGTCCAGCGTACCTTCGGCCAGCACCTTGCCCTCGGCCATGCAGATGACCGGGTCACAGATCTTGCCAATGAAATCCATGTCATGCTCGATGACGACAAACGTATAGCCGCGCTCTTTGTTCAGACGCAGGATCGTGTCAGCGATGGTCATCAGCAGGGTGCGGTTCACGCCCGCGCCGACCTCGTCCAGGAACACGATCTTGGCGTCGACCATCATGGTGCGCCCCAGTTCCAGCAGTTTCTTCTGACCGCCAGAGACCTGACCCGCCTTGTGATCGGCCAGATGTTCGATGGTCAGGAACTCCAGAACCTCGTCGGCTTTCGCGCGCAAAGCGCGTTCCTCATCTGCGATGCGTTTGCGGCCGAACCACGTGTTCCACAGCGATTCCCCTGATTGGGCACCGGGAACCATCATCAGGTTTTCGCGGCAGCTCATCGATGAGAATTCGTGCGCGATCTGGAAGGTGCGCAGCAAGCCCTTGTGAAACAGCTCATGCGGAGGCAGGCCCGTGATGTCCTCGCCGTCCATGAACACTTTTCCGCTTGTGGGGGGCAGTACCCCGGCGATCACGTTGAACAGAGTGGTTTTTCCGGCCCCGTTCGGCCCGATCAGACCGGTGATTGAACCCTTTTGGATTTCCAGCGATGCCCCATCCACCGCATGAAACCCGCCGAAATGCTTATGCACGTCTTCGACGACGATCATATTATCCCCTTGCCGCCCTGTTCGGCGTTCTTGTTGTCCCATCCCCAGAGAAGAGGTGCGGTCTTTTGTCATTGAAACAGCCCGGACACAAGGCCCGGGCTGCTCGATTTATAACTTGTGCTGAGGCGTCAACGGAAGTTGACTGTTTTGTTTTCGCCGTCGGTCACTTCGATCTCGCGGTAAGAACCAGCGCTCTCGCCGGGGCCGATCAGTTCCACGCCCGAAGCGCCGACATAGTCGATGTCCTGACCTGCGGCCAGCAGTTCCAGACCCTTGGCCAGTTCACCCGGATAGATCTTTTCACCCGGAGCGTTGGCGACGTCCATGATCTTGGCGCCGTAGTCCGCCGGGTTGGTCGACCCTGCGGCCTGCATGGCCAGCATGAACAACGCGGCGGCGTCATAGGATTCAGGCGAATAAGGCGACGAGCCGTCGAAGCCACCGGCCTCGGCCATGGCAAAGTACTTCTCGGCACCTTCACCACCCGAACCGGCGATCTGACCGAACGAGCCGTTCAGGTCTGGTCCGACATTTGCGGGCAGCGAGTCACCGATCATGCCGCCTGGCAGGCCGAATGTGTCGAATGCACCGCTGTCCAGTGCCGACTGGATGATGCCCAGACCGCCCTGGTCCAGATAACCGGCAACCACCAGAATATCGCCACCTGCTGACGCCAGAGCGCCAACTTCGGCCGAATAGTCGGCTTTACCGTCTTCGTGCGCCGCAACTATGGTGATTTCACCGCCAGCTGCTTCGAACGAAGTCTGGATCGCGTCCGCCAGACCCTTGCCGTAGTCGTTGTTGGTGTAAGTCAGAGCGATCGAGTTGATGCCGCGGTCTTTCAGAATGTCTGCCATCACCTGACCTTCGCGCGCATCCGAAGGGGCGGTGCGGAAGAACAGGCCGTTGTCTTCCATGGTCGACAAACCGGGCGACGTTGCCGACGGCGAGATCATGACCATGCCGTTCGGGATTGCGACGTTCTGCAGGATCGCGCCGGTCACGCCCGAGCAGTCGCCGCCGATGATGCCGGCAACGCCATCGGCAATCATGCGTTCGCCGTTCGAGGTGGCCAGACCGTTGTCGATGCAGCCGGTATCGGCCCGGGTTCCGGTGACGGTTGCGCCATCCAGAAGTTTGCCGGATTCCGTGACTTCGGCCATCGCCATTTCTGCGCCGGACCCCATCGCCGGTGCCAGAGATTCAATCGGGCCGGTGAAGCCAAACAGGATGCCAAGTTTGACATCTTCGGCCATGGCGGTGCCGGCCAGCAAAGCGGTTGCTGCAGTTGCTGTTAGCAGCTTTTTCATAAGGTTACTCCCATATTGGAACGTTAACGTCCGGCCATGACCCTAGGCAAGCAATGCGAAAAAGGGAAGTCCTAACGAAAAAGTGCTTTTGCTTGTCCTAACTCTATTTGTTTTGTTGGGTTTAACCAAAACTTGGGCGTCTGGCCAAAGCAGGAGGGTAATGATGATCAGGGTTTGCGCGATTCTTTCGATGCTGGGGATTGCTGTGACCGCATGGGCGGATGAACTGCAAACCTCGCAAGGCCCGGTAAGTGTCGAGGAAATGGCCACCGGGCTGGATACGCCGTGGGCGATCGGGATAATCTCCGACGACATATTTCTTGTGACGGAGCGAGACGGCGATCTTTTGTACTTCGACGGGGACGGAAAACATCTGGTCTCGGGCGTGCCTGCCGTGGTCGCATCGGGGCAGGGCGGTTTGCTGGATGTCACAATCGCCAGTGATTTCGCGCGTAGCAGAGAGATATTTCTTACCTTCTCCAAAGCTCAACAGGGTGGTGCCGGCACTGCAGTCGCGGTGGCGCGCCTTGCGGAAGACGGAAAAAACCTCACCAATGCCCGCGTCATTTTCGAGGCTATTCCAGGCGGATCAGGTGGCCGCCATTTCGGCTCGCGCGTGGTCGAAGCAACGGATGGCAGATTGTTCGTGACACTGGGCGAGCGTGGGGACCGTCCTGCGGGCCAGGACAGGTCCAATCATCTTGGAACGGTCATTCGGATCAACCGCGATGGCTCGGTTCCCGCAGACAATCCCTTCGTGGGTCAATCCGCTATACGGCCTGAAATCTGGTCTTATGGCCATCGAAACCCGCAGGGCGCAGGGCTGGACGCCCGGGGCCGTTTGTGGGTGTCGGAACATGGGGCCAAGGGTGGTGACGAGGTCAATCTGGTCCAGCCCGGCGCCAATTACGGTTGGCCGGTTATCTCGTACGGTGTGCACTATTCCGGTCAGAAGATCGGTGAAGGCACGTCAAAGCCGGGCATGAAGCAGCCCGAACATTACTGGGACCCCTCCATCGCCCCTTCGGGATTGCTGGTCTATTCCGGCAAAATGGTGCCCAAGTGGAAGGGGGATATCTTTGTCGGGTCGCTCAAGTTTGACTATATCGCGCGGTTGGCAGGTTCTCCGCTGCGCGAGGTGGAACAAATCAAAGGCCCCATGACCGAGCGTGTGCGGGACATTGTCGAAGGTCCCGATGGGGCAATTTGGTTCATTTCCGTAGGGCAGGGCGCGGTCTACAGGATGTCACGCTGAGAGCGCCAACCGCGCGGTCCTTAGACCGACAACCGCCCGCTTTGCGTTCCGCGCTCACGATAAGGGGTCGTGTTGTAATGCGCCCGGTAGCATTTCGAGAAATGCGAAGGGCTGGCAAAGCCGCAGGCGAGTGCCACGTTGATGACGCTCATATCCGTCTGCATCAGCAGGTTGCGGGCCTTGTGAAGACGCAGTTCCATATAATACCGCTTGGGTGATCGGCTCAGGTAGCGACGGAACAAACGCTCCAGCTGGCGGGTCGACATGCCGACTTCTTTCGCCAGAATCGAAGGCGAAATCGGCTCTTCGATGTTCTTTTCCATCATCAGAATGACCTGACTCAGCTTGGGATGCCGCACACCGATCCGTGTCGGGGTCGACAGCCGCTGCGTATCCTGATCTGTGCGGATCGATGAATAGATCATCTGGTCGGCCACGGCGTTTGCCAGATCCTCACCGAATTCATCTGCGATCAGCTTGAGCATCAGGTCGATGGACGAAGTGCCGCCTGCGGTCGTCATTCGATTGCCGTCGATCAGGAACACCGATTTGGTCAGTTCCACTTCATCGAACTCCTCGATGAAACTGTCGGAGTTTTCCCAGTGGATCGTCGCCCGTTTTCCGTCCAGAAGACCGGCCTTTGCCATCGTGTAAGCCGCTGTACACAGCCCGCCCACCTTGAGCCCTCGGCGCGCCTCACGACGCAACCAGTTCAGCACTTTTTTCGTGGTTGCGGTCTGAACATCGACACCGCCGCAAATCAGGACAACCTCGTCGCGCCGCAGTTCGATCATATCGGCGTCCAGTTTGAAGGTTGTTCCGGCGGAACAACTGACGGTGTCACCGCCTTCGCCCACCAGTGACCACGTATAAAGCTGGCGACCGGCCATGCGGTTGGCGATCCGCAGGCTGTCCAGCGCGGACGCAAAGGACAAAAGTGAGAATTTGTCCAGCAAAACGAAAACGAAGTTTTGCGGATTGGACGCAGTGTCTGGCACCGTGACAACTTGGCGTTGCTCTTTCATGGCGTGATGTCCTTGATTCGGCGCCGGGTGATCGTTTTCCCGGCGTCAGCTTTATCAGTCACCATGACCAAAGCTTGTTTGCGGCGTCAAGGGGCGCAAATGGGATATGGTCACTCTTCAATACATTTTGTATAGAGGCGACCTGACTACTTCAGCGGAGATCAAAGCTATGACAGAATGGCAAAAAACGGACTGGCGCAACAAGCCACGGGTTCAGATGCCAGACTATACCGACGCGGCCGCCCTGGCCAAGGTCGAGGACCAGCTTTCACAGTATCCCCCGCTGGTTTTTGCCGGTGAAGCGCGGCGTCTCAAGCAACATCTGGGTGCCGCCGGTCGCGGCGAAGCCTTCCTGCTGCAGGGCGGGGATTGTGCTGAAAGTTTTGAACAATTCAGCGCGGACGCGATCCGCGACACCTTCAAGGTGATGCTGCAGATGGCGATGGTGCTGACCTATGGCGCCAAGGTGCCGGTGGTCAAGGTCGGCCGCATGGCCGGCCAGTTCGCCAAGCCGCGCAGCGCCCCGACCGAGGTGGTGAATGGCGTCGAACTGCCTAGCTACCGTGGTGACATCATCAATGAACTGGCCTTCACGCCCGAGGCGCGGATTCCGAATCCGGACAAGATGCTTCAGGCCTACACGCAGGCGGCGGCCACGCTGAACCTGTTGCGCGCATTTTCGACCGGTGGATTCGCGGACATGAGCCGTGTCCATTCCTGGACTCTGGGCTTCACCGACAAACAGGATGTCCAGAAATATTCCGAGATCGCGGATCGTATTCAGGACACCATCGATTTCATGGGCGCAGCCGGGATCACGGCGGATACAACGCATGAGTTTTCGACGGTTGAGTTCTACACCAGCCACGAAGGGCTGCTGCTGGAATATGAAGAGGCCCTGACGCGTCTTGATTCCACGTCCGGCAACTGGCTGGCTGGCTCCGGGCACATGATCTGGATCGGCGACCGCACCCGTCAGCCTGACGGTGCGCATGTCGAGTTCTGCCGTGGCGTTCAGAATCCGATCGGGTTGAAATGCGGCCCGACCACAACGGCCGAAGACCTCAAGGTTCTGATGTCGAAGCTGAACCCGGAGAATGAAGAAGGCCGCCTGACCCTGATTGCACGCTTTGGTGCGGGTAACGCGGGCGAGCATCTGCCGCGCCTGGTCAAGGCCGTCAAGGAAGAGGGCGCCAAGGTGACCTGGGTCTGCGATCCGATGCACGGCAATACGATCAAGTCGGCCACGGGCTACAAGACCCGCCCGTTCGACTCGGTCCTGCGCGAAGTGCGCGACTTCTTCGGTGTGCATCAGGCCGAGGGCACCATCCCCGGCGGCGTTCATTTCGAGATGACAGGTTTGGACGTGACCGAATGCACCGGTGGCGTGCGGGCCGTGACCGAAGAAGACCTGTCGGATCGCTATCATACCGCCTGCGACCCACGCCTGAACGCGTCCCAGTCGCTGGAGCTGGCGTTTCTGGTCGCTGAGGAACTGACCAACCTCCGCCGCGACCGCGTTAAGCGCGAAGCCAGCTGATAGTGCTTCCCAGAAAAGCAGAACGGTGGGCCATGGTGCCCGCCGTTTTCATTTGATCGGATTAGTTCAATCCTTTCGCGAAACGACAAGCCGCAAATGAGAGGCGGGGTGTTTGAACCCTTCTTGTTTCTCGGCAAACCCCTCGGCCAATTGTTTCTGTACGTTTTGGGGGGCTTGGATTTCGGAAACAGCGCGGATCCGACTTTCCTTGATCGCAAAACGTCTGGGTGTGGCACCAATGGTGCCGTCGCTGACCATCACGCCCAGTATCCGGCTGACATCGCCCAGATCGCTTCTCAGTGGCAAAAGGATCATGCGTGCCTGCAAACGCGCGCTGCCCAAACGTCCTTTTGAGATCAGGTCCATCTCTGCCAGCGCGGGTTCCGAAAAAACCCGTTCCAGAACTTCGGTAATCTGCCGCCTCGCAGAGGCCTCGAAGAATGCAGTCAGGGGCATGCCGCGGACTTCCATGCCAGCCAGTTTGGTCTGATGGCTGCCTGCAAGGCGGAACCGCGCCAGACCTGTGGCGATACGTTCAAGAACAAAGGTGTATTCCAGAATGTTCTCAAGCCCGCGCGGGTCGATCTGTGACCGCATCGGAACGCCGTCACCGGTTAAAAGAGCCGTCCAGTAGGCTTCGGCCTGACGGATCGGAGTAAGACTGCGCCCACTGTCAAAACGATCCATTGCAACGATCTTTCCAAATTTGGACCCGGAACCATTCCCGAAAAGAGATTTCACTTTCGTCACCCCGTACCAATCAAACGCCATTTTCATAAAATGCTACGCATTACGGCCATAGGCGTTCCAACAACCATTAAAGGAAGATTGGCACGGGTTAACTCAATTTTGGAGGAATTCTTTAATGAATGGTTAACTTCCGGGAGTTCACGCAATCACAGCAAGGTCTTGCCCTGTGGCGGTCTATGGCATTAGGTGCGGCAAGCACGCAGGAAATGGCATCGACAGAAAGGGCAGGCATGATCAGATCCATGACCGGATTTGCCTCGAGTAAGGGGGCTTTCGGGCCGCATAGCTGGACGTGGGAGCTCCGCAGCGTGAATGGCAAGGGTCTGGACATGCGCCTGCGTCTGCCGGATTGGCTGACCGGATTGGAAGCCGCCTTGCGGGGAGAACTGTCCAAATCTCTTAGCCGCGGCAATGTGACTTTGTCGTTGCGGCTGAGCTGCGAAGAAACGGCACCAGATCTTGTGCTGAATGAAACCGCGATGGAATCGGCATTGGATGCGCTGGCTCGAACAGAAAACATGGCTGCAGAGCGGGGCTTGACGCTTGCGCCATCCTGTGCCGCAGATTTGCTTGCGTTGAAAGGCATGATGGAAGCGGGCAATGATACGGACGATGCCGCGCCTTTGGTCGCACATCTTCAGTCTGAATTTCCTGCACTTCTGGGCGCCTTTATCGACATGCGGCGAGCCGAGGGAAAAGCATTGGCCGGTATACTTGACGGGCAACTGGATCAGGTCGCGGCGCTGACAGATCAGGCGGCTGAGTTGGCCGAAAAGCGCAAAGGCAAGGCTGCCGAGGCGTTGAAGGAGAACCTGGCCCGCGTTCTGGACAACGCTCAGGGTGCGGACCCGGACCGCGTCGCGCAAGAGCTTGCGCTGATCGCCGTTAAGGCGGACATCACCGAAGAGATTGACAGACTGGGTGCTCACGTGACCGCCGCCCGCACTTTGCTGGCGCAGGACGGGGCGGTAGGACGCAAGCTGGACTTCCTGATGCAGGAATTCAATCGCGAGGCCAACACCTTGTGTTCCAAGGCGCAAAGCGCGGAGCTTACTGCCGTAGGTCTGGAACTTAAGGCTGTGATAGATCAGATGCGCGAACAAGTGCAAAACGTGGAATAAGATCGGAGCGTAAGGATATGGCGGATAGACGAGGCCTTCTTATCATTTTGTCCTCGCCATCGGGCGCGGGCAAATCCACGCTGGCCAAACGGTTGATGAGTTGGGACACAGAGCTGGAGTTTTCAGTTTCGGCAACAACCCGCGCGCCGCGACCGGGCGAAGAACACGGGCGCGATTACTATTTTCTAAGCGAAGACACGTTCCGTCAGCAGGTTTCAGACGGTCAGATGCTGGAACACGCGCATGTTTTCGGAAACTTCTATGGTTCTCCCGCAGGTCCGGTTCGCGAGTCGATCAACAGTGGCAAGGATGTCCTGTTCGATGTCGACTGGCAGGGTGAGGTGCAGATCCGGAACTCGGATCTGGGCAAACATGCGCTTTCGATCTTTATTCTTCCGCCTTCGATTCCGGAATTGCGACGCAGGTTGGAAAGCCGGGGGCAAGACAGTGAAGAAGTGATCGCCAAACGGATGCTCAAAAGCTGGGACGAAATCAGCCATTGGGGGTATTACGATTACGTGCTGATCAATGACGATCTGAATGCAACCGAAGAAAAGCTGAAAACCATCGTCAGCGCCGAGCGAATGCGCCGCATTCAGCAACCCGCGTTGCAGGATCATGTGCGGACATTGCAAAGTGAGTTCGAGGGTTTGTCATGACCATCTACGCACTGGGCGAACACAAACCGCAACTTCACAAGGATACCTGGGTTGCGCCCGACGCCAATTTGATTGGGAAGGTCGTGCTGGAGCAAGGCGCCTCGGTCTGGTTCGGCTGCACCATCCGCGCCGATCACGAGGAAATTCGCGTAGGTGCGGGCAGCAATGTGCAGGAAAACTGCGTCTTGCATATCGACGCCGGTTTCCCGCTGACCATAGGGGCCAATTGCACCATTGGCCACAAGGTCATGCTGCACGGCTGCACAATCGGTGAGAATACCTTGATCGGGATGGGTGCCATCGTTCTGAACGGGGCCAGGATCGGCAAGAACTGCCTGATCGGGGCCGGGGCGCTGATCACCGAAAACAAGGAGATTCCGGACAATTCCCTGGTCATGGGATCGCCCGGAAAGGTCGTGCGCCAGGTGGATGAGGCGACGGCGCAGCGGCTTACACTCAGCGCGCAGCACTATCAGGAAAATATGCGGAGATTTCGTGAATCCCTGAAGCCGATTTCATAGGCCTTTTGACGAGACAAGTAGAAAGGCTGCAGCAATGGCAGAAAATCAGCTAAACGAATTTGTTTCGGCCATTCCCATGCCAGCATTGATGGTCGACCAGACAGAGCGGATCGTTGCCGCCAACACTGATGCCATAACTCTGTTGGGCCGCAACATTCATGGCCGGCATTTCGCAACCATCCTGCGGCAGCCTCAGGTTATCGAAGCGATGGAGCAAAGCCTGAGCACGAAAGGGGCCGCAAAGACAAAACACCTGTCCAACGACGGTGCACAGGACACCACGTTCGAGGTCCAGTGCAGATACGTAAACGGGGTCGGTGCCGTTTCGGGCGGGGCAGTTTTGGCCATCTTTCAGGACGTGAGCCATCTGGAACAGGCAAGCCAGATGCGGCGGGACTTTGTAGCCAATGTCAGTCACGAGTTGCGCACCCCCTTGACCGCCTTGATGGGGTTCATTGAAACACTGCGTGGCCCGGCCCGAAAGGATGAGGCCGCGCGTGACCGGTTCCTGCAGATCATGATGGATGAGGCGAACCGGATGAACCGTCTGGTGGGCGATCTGTTGTCACTAAACCGGGTCGAGAGCGAGGAACGTATCCGGCCAAAGGAAGCAGTGGACCTGACGGGGCTGTTGCAATCAACGATAAACACGCTGCGCCCGCTTGCAGAGGATGTGCAAGTCGCTTTGTCTCTGAACGCGCCGCCAGATTCCGTGTCGCTGCCGGGTGATGCCGATCAACTGCGTCAGGTCTTCACCAACCTTATCGAGAACGCCATCAAATACGGCAGCAGCGGCGGCGTCGTTGATGTCACGCTTGAGCTTTTGGAGCGTGACGCGACCGTACGTGGCCCTTCTGTGCGTGTTCAGGTGGCGGACAAGGGGCCAGGTATCGACTCAGTACATTTGCCCCGGCTTACGGAACGGTTTTATCGGGCCGACAGCCACCGGTCACGTCAGTTGGGGGGGACGGGACTTGGGCTGGCGATTGTAAAACACATCGTCAACCGGCATCGCGGCCGGTTGCGCGTGGAAAGCGAATTGGGGCAGGGCACAACGTTCACTGTGATCCTTCCCGTCGGGCACAGCGAAACCTGAAACCTGCTCACGGAAGCCTTGCGTCGACGGCATGACAGCTTTGCGCAAAGTTATGCAACTTTCCTCCGGCTTGTCATGAAACTGTTACACACCTGTCACAAAAGGCTTACGCGCGCCTCTTAGAGGTTCGCCCAAGATCATCATGGGGATGATCACTACATATCTTTGTCAAGGAGACTGAAATGTCCTTTGTAAAACTGTCGGCTTCTGCACTGGCCATCGCGGCCGTTTCGGCGACTACTGCTGCTGCGCGTGATCAGGTACAGGTTGCCGGTTCGTCAACCGTGCTGCCTTACGCTTCGATCGTTGCTGAAGCCTTCGGTGAAAACTTTGACTTCCCGACACCGGTTGTTGAATCGGGCGGTTCCTCGGCGGGTCTGAAGCGTTTTTGTGAAGGTGTAGGCGAAAACACCATCGACGTTGCGAACGCTTCGCGTGCCATCCGCGAAAAAGAGATCAAAGCCTGCGCTGAGAACGGCGTGACGGACATCATCGAAGTTCAGATCGGTTATGACGGCATCGTTTTCGCATCCGACATCAACGGCAACTCGTTCGAGTTCACGCCGGAAGACTGGTACAGAGCCCTGTCCGCTCAAATCGTCGTCGACGGCGAACTGGTCGACAACCCGAACAAAACCTGGGCCGACGTGAACCCTAACTTCCCGGCACAGCCGATCGCAGCCTTCATCCCGGGCACCAAGCACGGCACCCGTGAAGTGTTCGAAGACAAGGTGATCCTGGCCGGTTGTGAGCATCTGGGCGACTTTGACGTTTACAAGGCTGCCAACGGCGACGACAAGAAAGCAGCTGAAAAAGCCTGTATCGCGCTGCGTACCGACGGCGTTTCGGTCGACATCGACGGCGACTACACCGAAACTCTGGCCCGTATCGAAAGCAACAAGGACGGCATCGGCGTCTTTGGTCTGGCGTTCTATGAGAACAACACCGACAAGCTGCAGGTCGCGACTATGTCCGGCATCGTTCCTTCGACTGAGTCGATCGCATCTGGCGAATACCCTGTTTCGCGCCCGCTTTTCTTCTACGTGAAGAAGGCCCATATCGGCGTGATCCCCGGCCTGAAAGAATATGCCGAGTTCTTCGTCGCTGACGAGATCGCAGGCCCCGATGGCCCACTGGCAGAATACGGCCTGGTATCCGACCCCGAGCTGGTCAAGGTACAGGAAACCGTAGCCAACGAAACTGTTCTGGGCGGCGGTTCCTAAATATTCATATGAACGGAACCGGGGCGTTTTCTTCGCGTCCCGGTTCCTTTTGACTCCTACTCTGCCATCCTTACGGAGTTCTCATGGCGCTATCCTGGCTGTTGGTTATCCTGCTTGCACTGGCAGTGATTGGATTTTTCGCGGGCCGGTCCCGTGCATTGGCGAGCGCGGCTGGAGAGGCCCGTGATTTGCATTCTCTGCCATCATACTATGGCTACAACGTTGCTCTGACAGCTTTGGTTCCGGCATTGGGTGTGCTGATCATCTGGCTTCTGGTGCAGCCGATGATCGTGAACAGCACTGTTTCCGGCCTTATTCCTGATCAAGCGATCCCCGAGGGTTCGGATCGCGGCTTGGTCATGAGCGAGGTCCGCCGGGTCGCATATGGACTGGATGGCGCTGTGGCCAGTGGCGCGATGGCTGAGGCGCAGGCCCGGGATGGCAGTGCCGATATCGAAACCCTGACCAAAACGCTGAAAGAGTCCGGCCAGGTTCTGACGCAAGACATCACACAGCCAATTTTGGTGGCAGCGCAGAAGTATCGCAGCATGACGTCAACCGGGAAGGTGGCAATGCAGGTCGTCGTACTGGCGATTGCTCTGTTTGGTGCCGCTTTTGCCTATATCAGAACGCACAAGGATTTCCGGGCTCGCAATGTGGTCGAGCAGGGGGTTCTGGCGCTGTTGCTGCTCGCCGCGTCGATTGCAATCCTGACAACCGTCGGCATCGTTCTGTCGATGTTGTTCGAGACCATGAACTTCTTCCAGCTGCATTCCTGGAAAGACTTTTTCCTGGGAACCACCTGGGCCCCCAACTTCCGTGGCGGAAGTGAGCTGTCGATTCTGCCGCTGCTCTGGGGCACGCTATACATCTCGCTGATTGCGCTGCTGGTTGCTGTGCCGATCGGTCTGTTCGCCGCAATTTACCTGTCGGAATATGCATCCGGTGCGACCCGGTCGATTGCCAAACCTCTGCTCGAAATTCTGGCCGGTATCCCGACCATCGTTTACGGTTTGTTTGCCTTGCTGACGGTTGGTCCCGCGCTTGTTTCCCTTTTTGGTGATGGTGGCGCTTTGGGGGTGGGCTGGATGGCCAGTTCCAACGCGGTTCTGACGGCCGGTCTGGTGATGGGGATCATGCTGATTCCGTTCGTGTCCTCGCTGTCGGACGACATCATCAACGCTGTACCGCAATCCATGCGTGACGGTTCTCTCGGCCTTGGGGCCACGCATTCGGAAACCGTGCGAAATGTGATCCTGCCCGCAGCGCTGCCGGGCATCGTCGGGGCAATTCTGCTGGCCGCCAGCCGTGCGATTGGTGAAACGATGATCGTTGTGATGGCCGCTGGTGCGATTGCAAAGTTCTCGGGCAACCCATTCGAAGCGATGACCACCATCACCACGCGGATCGTCAGCCAGTTGACAGGTGATACCGACTTTGCCAGCCCTGAAACGCTGGTCGCGTTCGCGCTGGGTCTGACACTCTTTGTGATCACGCTGGGCCTGAATATCCTCGCCCTCTACATCGTACGCAAATACCGGGAGCAGTACGAATGACCGATATTTCCCAAACACCTGGCGCTGCTCCGACCGCGAAAACCAAGGGCGGATCGCTGTTCGAAAAGGACGCGCGCACCAAGCGGCGCAATGCGGCTGAAAGCCGGTTCAAGATGTACGGTATCGCCGCCATCGGTATCGGGCTGCTGATGCTGGTCGTTCTGGTTACGAATATCGTAACCGCCGGCACCGGGGCATTTCAGCAAACCTATCTTGAGCTGGATGTCGACCTGAAGGCCGACAAGTTGGACAAGAAGGGCAACCGCAATATTGAGGACATCAAGAAGGTGTCGACCTTTGGTTATGCGCCTCTGATCGCGTCTGCGCTGGAATCCGAAGTTGCAAAACTGGGCATCCAGACTGAACTGACACCTAAACAGATGGGCGGTATCCTGTCCAAAGCTGCGCAGGCGGAATTGCGGAACTACGTCATCGCCAATCCTGATGAGATCGGCAATACGGTCAGCTTCCGGTTTCTGACCAACAGCCGCGTTGATGGTTACATGAAAGATCGAGTAACCCGCGACTCGATTGCCAACGACAAGAGCATCTCGGTCGAACAACTTGATTTCGTTGACCAGTTGCGGGATGCCGGTGTTCTGTACAAGGCGTTCAACCCCGACTTCATCCTTGGTGCTGATGCGTCCGACCAACGGCCCGAGGCGGCAGGGATCGGCGTCTCAATGCTGGGTTCGCTGTTCATGATGTTCGTCGTGCTGGCGCTGGCATTGCCGATTGGTGTTGCAGCCTCGATCTATCTTGAGGAATTCGCACCGCAGAACCGGCTGACCGATATTATCGAGGTGAATATCTCGAACCTTGCTGCCGTTCCGTCCATCGTGTTCGGTATCCTGGGTCTGGCCGTGTTCATCAACTACATGCACCTGCCAACGTCCGCTCCGCTGGTCGGCGGTCTGGTGCTGACGCTGATGACCTTGCCGACGATCATCATATCGACCCGAGCATCACTGAAGGCCGTGCCGCCGTCGATCCGCGATGCAGCGCTTGGGGTAGGGGCCTCGAAAATGCAGGCGGTGTTCCACCATGTTCTGCCCTTGGCCGCACCCGGTATTCTGACCGGAACCATCATTGGTCTGGCGCAGGCGCTGGGTGAAACGGCTCCGCTGTTGCTGATCGGAATGGTGGGCTTTATCGCCTCGAACCCGCCCGACGGCATCGTTGCGGGCTTCCTGTCCCCGAACTCGGCCATGCCGGCGCAGATCTACGAATGGTCCAAGCGCGCCGACCCGGCCTTTTACGAACGCGCATGGGGGGGCATCATCATTCTGTTGATCTTCCTCGTCACAATGAACACGATTGCGGTCATCCTGCGCCGCCGCTTTGAACGCCGCTGGTAAGTGGAGGCAATAATGAACGACATGACACGAGTGGAGAGAACCGTGGACTCCGAAGAAATCAAGATCGCCGCGAAAAACGTTCAGGTCTATTACGGCGATGCCCACGCCATCAAGGACGTGAACGTGGAGATCGAAGACAAGAAGGTGACGGCCTTCATCGGCCCGTCGGGGTGCGGCAAATCCACCTTCCTGCGCTGCCTGAACCGGATGAACGACACCATTGACATCTGCCGGGTCGAAGGAGACATCCTGCTGGACGGCGAAGACATCTATGACAAGCGTGTCGACCCGGTGCAGCTGCGCGCCAAAGTGGGGATGGTGTTCCAGAAGCCCAACCCGTTCCCCAAGTCGATCTACGACAATGTCGCTTACGGTCCTCGCATCCACGGCCTTGCCAAGAACAAGGCAGAACTGGATGAGATCGTTGAGAAATCCTTGCGCCGGGGTGCGATCTGGGATGAGGTCAAGGACCGGCTGGATGCCCCAGGCACAGGTCTTTCCGGTGGTCAGCAGCAACGCCTGTGCATCGCCCGCGCCGTCGCGACCGAGCCCGAGGTTCTGCTGATGGACGAACCCTGTTCGGCGCTGGACCCGATTGCAACGGCGCAAGTCGAGGAACTGATCGATGAGCTGCGCGCGCAATATTCTGTGGTGATCGTGACCCACTCGATGCAGCAGGCCGCTCGTGTAAGCCAGAAGACCGCTTTCTTCCATTTGGGGAACCTGGTCGAGTTTGGCGAAACCGGCCAGATCTTCACCAACCCGGTGGATCCCCGCACGGAAAGCTACATTACAGGCCGGATCGGCTGAGTACAGGTAACCAGATATGACCGAACAACATATTGCATCCGCATTCGACCGCGACCTTGAAACGATCCAGGCCCACATCATGAAGATGGGCGGTCTGGTCGAGGCCGCAATCATGAGCTCGGCCCGCTCGCTTGAGACGCGCGACGAGGAACTGGCGCAGCAAGTCCGGCAGGGCGACAAGGCCATTGACGCGCTTGAAGAACTGATCAACGAAGAAACCGCGCGTCTGATTGCGCTGCGGTCCCCGACGGCCGGCGATCTGAGGCTGGTGTTGTCGGTCCTGAAGGTTTCGGCCAACCTGGAACGCATTGGCGATTATTCCAAGAACATTGCCAAGCGTACCACGGTTTTGGTCAACGCAGGCGAGATCAACGGAAGCGCTGCGGCTCTGCGCCGTATGGCGCGCGAGGTCGAGCGTATGCTGCGGGACGCGCTGGATGCCTATATCCAGCGCGATGCCGAACTGGCGGCTGACGTGATCGAACGGGACGAAGAGGTGGACCAGATGTATAACGGTCTGTTCCGCGAATTCCTGACGTTCATGGCCGAGGATCCGCGCAATATTTCGTCGTGCATGCATTTGCATTTCATCGCCAAGAACATCGAGCGTATGGGCGACCATGTCACTGCAATCGCTGAGCAGGTTGTTTATCTCGTGACCGGTGAACGACCCTCCGAGGCGCGGCCCAAGGCTGATATCACCTCGCAAACCGTCTAGGAGATCGCGATCATGTCCGCTGATCAGCCCACAGTTCTGGTTGTCGAGGATGAACCGGCGCAGCGCGAAGTGCTGGCCTACAATCTTGAAGCAGAAGGGTTTCGCGTCTCAAAAGCCGCCAACGGTGACGAAGCCCTGCTGCTGGTCGATGAGGATAGCCCGGACATCATCGTGCTAGACTGGATGATGCCAAACCTCAGCGGGATCGAAGTCTGTCGGCGTCTGAAAACCCGGTCGGATACGCGCTCCATTCCGATCATCATGCTTTCGGCCCGTACGGAAGAGGTGGACAAGGTGCGCGGGTTGGAAACCGGCGCGGATGACTATGTGGTCAAACCCTATTCAGTCGTCGAACTCATGGCACGGGTGCGATCCCAACTGCGGCGTGTGCGTCCGGCGACAGTTGGTCTGCGGCTGGAGTATGACGATATCGTTCTGGACTCCGAGACACACAAAGTCAGCCGCGACAGCAAACCGCTGAAACTTGGCCCGACCGAGTTTCGCCTGCTCAGCACTTTCATGGAAAAGCCAGGCCGGGTCTGGAGCCGCGAGCAATTGCTGGACCGGGTCTGGGGGCGGGACATTTATGTCGATACCAGAACAGTTGACGTGCATATCGGACGCCTGCGCAAGGCTTTGACACAGCATGGGGGCGACGATCCGGTGCGCACGGTACGTGGTGCTGGCTACGCCTTGGGCTGAACAAGGGGCAGGGCGGCCCGGTCAGAAACTATGCGATTCACTCATGGGTGATTGCTAAACTCTTGCTGTCTTTTGCCAGCGCTCCGGGTTATTTTGCCGCGAAGCCGACTGAGCGGAGAATGATCATGAACGCCCCGACCCCCAAACCCACCTTGCGCGCCAAGGATACCCCGGATCTTGGTAAATTTGCCTGGGATGATCCTTTTCGCCTGTCTGATCAGCTGAACGAAGACGAACGCATGATTGCGGACAGCGCCCGTGCTTATGCTCAGGAAAAGCTGCAACCCCGGATTACGCAGGCGTTCGAGGAGGAAAAGACAGACCCCGAGATCTTTCGCGAGATGGGCGAAATGGGTTTGCTGGGCACCACGATTCCCGAAGAATATGGCGGGATCGGTGCCGGCTATGTCTCGTACGGGCTGGTGGCGCGTGAAGTCGAGCGTGTGGATTCCGGCTATCGATCGATGATGTCGGTGCAAAGCTCACTGGTGATGTATCCGATCTATGCCTATGGCAGTGAAGAACAGCGGCAAAAATACCTGCCCAAGCTGGCCAGCGGAGAGTGGATTGGTTGTTTCGGTCTGACCGAAGCAGACGCGGGTTCGGATCCGGCGGGTATGAAGACCCGCGCTGAAAAGATCGATGGTGGCTATCGGTTGAACGGCAGCAAGATGTGGATTTCCAATGCACCGATCGCGGATGTGTTTGTTGTCTGGGCCAAATCCGATGCGCATGACGGCAAAATTCGCGGTTTTGTGCTTGAAAAAGGCCTCAAGGGTCTAAGCGCCCCTAAGATTCAGAACAAGCTGAGTCTGCGCGCATCAATCACCGGTGAAATCGTTCTGGATGGCGTAGAGGTTGGTGAAGACGCATTGCTGCCCCATGTTCAGGGTCTGAAAGGTCCATTCGGCTGTCTGAACCGCGCAAGATACGGCATCAGCTGGGGGGTCATGGGGGCAGCGGAATGCTGCTGGCATGGCGCACGCCAGTATGGACTGGACCGCAAGCAATTCAATCGTCCCTTGGCGCAAACGCAATTGTTCCAGCGCAAACTGGCCGACATGCAAACCGAAATCGCGCTGGGGCTGCAGGCCAGCCTGCGGGTCGGACGCCTGATGGATCAGGCCGAAGCTGCGCCGGAAATGATTTCGATCGTGAAGCGCAACAATTGTGGCAAAGCTCTGGATATCGCGCGTCTGGCACGCGACATGCACGGTGGCAACGGGATCTCTCTGGAGTTTCACGTTATCCGCCACATGGTCAATCTGGAGACCGTGAATACCTATGAAGGCACTCACGATGTCCATGCATTGATCCTGGGGCGGGCGCAAACCGGCTTGCAGGCGTTTTTCTAAGCGCCGGATTTCGACGGTGAACATTCTGCCACTCGGCTGCTATTTTGGCAGCCGGGTGGTTGTCGTTGGTAAGATTTTATTCAGAGGTTTGTGAGTTGCCGTCAGCTTGACCGTCAATTTCACAAGATACGTTAGTACGCATAATCGGTATTATGGTAAAAAGCCTCCTTCGCGTTCCTGGTGACACGTTCTTGGTGACACGTTGCTAATCAAAAGTAGTCTAACATCATAACAATCGGTTAGAAGAGATCTCTAACCCTGTTTGACGGCCTTCCGCATCAGGCCTTCCTGTGCGACAGACGCCACAAGTTCGCCATTCTGAGAAAAGATCGAACCGCGGTTAAAACTGCGACCACGGCCTGTCCAAGGTGAATCCATCGAATACAGATGCCAGTTCTCGAAGTGAACCGGTGCATGGAACCACAACGCATGATCCAGGCTGGCGCTGTTGACTTCGCCAGTATACCAGCTCAGGCCGTGCGGCCGCATCCCTGACGTCATCAGGTACATGTCTGACGCGTAGGCCAACAACAGATGTTGTGTGATTGGATCAGTGTCAGCCGCTGCTGACATGCGAAACCAGATTTGGTTGCGGTCATCGGATTTCACCGGATGGATCGGGCTGTGGTGATTGACTTCGCGAACTTCGATCGGACGTTCCCGAAGCAGTTCGCCATGCAGCCGTTTCGGAACTTGATCCAGCAACTTGTGATACAACTCTGATCGCGCGGGATACGAGTTCGGTGAATTCGACTCTGGCATGGGATGTTGGTGGTCCCATCCATCATCCTGAATATGAAAAGACGCCGACAAGTTCAGGATTTGTTTGCCGTTCTGGATCGCAACAACCCGGCGAGTCGTAAAAGAACCTCCATCTCGCGCTCTATCCACTTGATATATTATCGGAATATCAGGATTTCCGGGTCGAATGAAATACGCATGAAGCGAATGGCATAGCCGGTCGTCCACTGTCCTGTAAGCCGCGGCCAGGGCTTGGGCTATGACCTGACCGCCGAAAACTCTTGTCGGGGTTTCCCCTCCGGATCCGGTGCCCCGAAACAGGTCTTGTTCAAGCCTTTCAACGTTGAGAAGATCAAGAAGGATACGCTCGGCTTCGGTCATATTGTGTCTCACTGGTGTATTTCTTCAGGCGAAGTAACAGTCGCCGACCGGTCATTCAATGATTGTACCCAAAACCAGTGATTTTAGCTCGGCCCGGGACGGGTACGAACTGGACGGAGACAACTGCGTGAAGAACACCGAAGTCAGATCGTTCTGGTAATCGATCCAGAAAAACGTAGAAGCCATTCCGCCCCAACTGAAATCCCCTTGGGACCCGGCCACCCGGGTGCGACCTGGCTGGATAACAACAGCGCCCGCAAGTCCAAACCCCATTCCCTCCATTGGTTGTTCCGCAAAACTGCGCGGGCCCATCGATGCGATTTCATCCGGCAAATGGTTATGCATCATAAACTCAACGGTCCTGGGGCCCAACAGGCGGTGGCCGTTCCCCTGCCCCCGATTTCGCAGCATTTCCGCGAAACGGGCATAGTCATCGATCGTGCTTACCAGACCGCCGCCTCCGGAATACATCGTCGCGCGTTCAAACGGAGATTTCCCGGCTTCGTCTACAAGCCGCAGGCTGTTTTCCCCGACATCGGCGGAATTGAGCGCCATGGCATCGCCAGCCAAGGGCGTGTAAAGCGACGCAAATCTGCTGGATGCTCCATGTGGGACTGAAAAACCGGTCTTTGTCATGCCCAGTGGCTCAAAAACATTCTGCAGAAGGAACCCGGTCAGGGACTGTCCGGATACGATTTCAATGATCCGGCCAAGAACGTCCGTCGCGACGGAGTATTCCCACCTGGTCCCTGGTTGGAACGCCAGTGGAAGGGTTGCGAGTTTTGTTACGTTGTCCGCCAGAACGCCCTGATCCGGCTTGAAAAATAGTTCCTGCGCTTCCATGGCTTCCGGCAGTATTCCGGGATTGAATGAATAGCTTAGGCCACTTGTGTGTGTCAGTAGCTGGTGCACCGTCGGGGTCGTGGCAGGTTCTGTCTGATCAATCCTTGTTGCGTCAGACACAAGCGCCTGCATATCCGCGAACTCGGGCAAAAAGTCAGATACCAGCGCGTTCAGAGGAAACAAACCGCGTTCAACCAACATCATGATGGCGACGGACGTGATCGGCTTGGTCATCGAATAAATTCGAACCACTGTGTCACGTTCAAAAGGCAGTTCGCGCGCAAGATCCCGATGCCCGCAGGTATGGAAAAACGCCTCTCTACCGCCCTGGATCAGCAACAACGAAGAACCTGCGTATTTGCGCTGATCTACATAGCGTTGCATCCAGTGGCGGATGTGTTGCGTCCTGTCAGGGTCAAGTGTCGACTGACGTGCCATGTGTTTCCAAACCTGTGTTGTATTGCGGATTTCGCTGCTCCAACCAGCCAGTGCAGGTGTCGGCCGCCGTTTTGTATGTATCGTAACGGAGTTATTACATATTTTAATACAACAATGGCATGTAGACATCTTCCCCATTTCACGTTTATCAAACTGTTATGGGGACAGCAAAATAATGCGCAAAATTCTGGTATTAAATGGGCCAAACCTCAATTTGCTGGGTACGCGGCAACCTGAGATTTATGGCAGCGTCACTTTGAAAGACGTCGAAGATCTGTGCTTAGCGCATGGAAAGTCGATTGGGCTGTCAGTATCACATCTTCAGTCCAACCACGAAGGCGCGCTTGTTGACGCCATCCACACGGCGCGTGGGGTTTATGATGGGCTGGTACTGAACGCCGGCGCCTATACGCACACTTCAATTGCATTGCTGGACGCGATTTCGTCGGTCGAGCTGCCGACGATTGAGGTCCACCTGTCAAACATTCATGCGCGAGAATCCTTCCGCCACAAGTCCTACATCGCCCGAGCCGCGCTTGGGCAGATTTGCGGATTTGGGGCGCAAAGCTATGTGCTGGCTTTGGATGCGTTGGCTTCGCATCTCAATGACGGAGGTGGCGCGGCGTGAACCTGAAAGAATATCTTCATTTCCTGAGCTATACGAAAACTCTGGAAGAGCTATGGGATGCGCATTGCCGTCAAATGGCTGAGTTCGGGTTCGAGCGTCTTTTGTACGGTTACACGTTGTTCCGGACAGAAACGTCGCTGGGAGATCCCGAAGACTTTGTCATCCTCACAAACCATGGCCGGGCGTATTTGGATGGGTTTTTGCAGGGTGGACTGTATTTCCATGCGCCAATGTTGAAATGGGCGCTGAACAATGAGGGTGCGCAAAGTTGGAATCTGGCACAATCTTCGCAGAGCAACGGTTCGTTGTCTCCTCAGGAGAAGCAGGTTCTGGATTTCAACAAGTCCATGGGCGTTGTTGCCGGATATACTGTCAGCTTCAATTCGGTGTCGATGCGCACCAAGGGCGCAATCTCACTGGCGGCCGGAAGTGATCTGAGCCAGGATGATGTTGACGCGATATGGGAAGAGCATGGCGAAGACATTCTGCTGATGAACAATGTCGCCCATCTGAAGATCCTGACACTGCCCTATCACGCCCCCAACCGGGCCCTGACAAAGCGCCAGCGTGAGGCGCTGCAATGGGTCGGCGATGGCAAGACAACGCAGGATATTGCTCTGCTCATGGGGCTGACTTCAGCGACGGTAGAAAAGCACCTCAGGCTCGCGCGCGAGTCACTTGCAGTTGAAACAACAGCGCAGGCTGTCCTGAAAGCTTCGCTGCAGAACCAGATGTTCGTTATGGAGGCATAACGCGTCAATTTTGACGCTAAACTGCGTCAATTTACCTTAGGTAAGGAAATCATGACTTTCCGAATCCTTACCATAAGTTGCAAAGTGAGAGTGTTCCGTGAGTGGTGGCTTTAGCCAGGGAACAATTGATCGGATCTTTGCAATACCAGGGCTCTCCGGTCGCTCTGACTCAAATGCGTCTATTAGTCCACGTAGTTGAGTCGGAAATTTTGGGGGGCCTCGACCATCCCCATCATGCGGGGCCCCTCAATCAACCTTTTCTCCAATTTTGCGGTAGTCGGCAGCGTTCTGCGTACGTGCATCCGGAATACAAAAAAACCGGTCACGCTTTCACGTAACCGGTTCCTATTTCTTAGTGGGGGTATCTGTTGATACCCCGCATTCTCAGCCCTGAGCAGCCTTGGCCACTTCGGCTGCGAAGTCTTCTTTTTCGACAACGATGCCTTCACCCACTTCCAGACGGACGAAGCCGGTGATGGTCGCGCCAGCTTCTTTGGCAGCGGCTTCAACAGTCAGGTCAGGGTTCACAACGAACTGCTGGTTCAGCAGAGTCGATTCCGCGACGAATTTCTTCATGCGGCCTACGATCATCTTTTCGATCACCTGCTCGGGCTTGCCGGATTCGCGGGCGATGTCCATCTGAACCTGCTTTTCCTTCTCGACAACAGCCGGGTCCATATCATCTTCGGACAGGGCCGCCGGGTTTACAGCTGCGATGTGCATTGCAACCTGTTTGCCGATTGCTTCGTCACCACCGGTCAGAGCAACCAGAACGCCGATTTTGCCCATGCCATTGGTGGCAGCGTTGTGCACGTAAGACACAACGGTGTCGCCCGACAGTTTGGCCATGCGGCGAACCGACATGTTTTCTCCGATGGTGGCGATCTTGTCGGTTAGCGTGTCGGCAACGGTCTTGCCGCCCAGATCAGCAGCCAGCAGCGCCTCGACATTGTCCACGCCTTCGGCGGCGTAGGCGATTTTGCCGACCATTTCCTGGAACTCGCCATTCTTCGCAACGAAGTCGGTTTCCGAGTTCACTTCGACAGCGACACCAGTGCCACCGTCCACGTGAACTGCAACCAGACCTTCTGCCGCGGTACGGCCAGATTTCTTAGCCGCTTTGGCCAGGCCCTTGGTGCGCAGCCAGTCAACGGCTTCGTCCATGTTGCCGCCGGTTTCGGTCAGCGCTTTTTTTGCGTCCATCATGCCTGCGCCGGTCGAGTCGCGCAGTTCTTTAACCATTGCTGCTGTGATTGCCATCTTTTGGCTCTCCTCAATTCAAACGGAATTGGGGCAGGTCTACCCTGCCCCATATGTCATTTTGGTGACGGGAAGCTTACGCTTCAGCAGGTGCTTCTGCTTCGGCCTCTTCAGCAACGGCTTCTTCAACCGGAGCTTCTTCGAACGCACCCAGGTCAACGCCCGCAGCACCCATCTGAGCGGTCATGCCGTCCAGTGCGGCGCGTGCGGCCAGATCGCAGTACAGAGCGATTGCGCGTGCAGCGTCGTCGTTGCCGGGGATGATGTAGTCAACGCCGTCGGGCGAGCAGTTGGTGTCGACAACTGCCACAACCGGGATACCCAGCTTGTTGGCTTCGGCGATGGCCAGTGCTTCTTTCTTGACGTCGATGACGAACAGCAGATCAGGAACGCCGCCCATCTCGCGGATACCGCCCAGCGAAGCCTGCAGCTTGGACTGGTCACGCTCCATGCCCAGACGCTCTTTCTTGGTCAGGCCTTCGGCGCCCGATTCCATTGCTTCGTCGATCTGGTTCAGACGGTTGATCGACTGGGAAACGGTTTTCCAGTTGGTCAGGGTGCCGCCAAGCCAGCGGTGGTTCATGTAGTACTGCGCCGACTTTTCAGCGGCTTCAGCGATCGGCTGAGCAGCCTGACGCTTGGTGCCAACGAACAGAACGCGGCCACCTTTTGCGACGGTGTCACGAACAGCCTGCAGAGCCTGATCCAGCATCGGAACGGTCTGGGTCAGGTCCATGATGTGGATGCCATTGCGCGAGCCGTAGATGAACGGGCCCATGCGGGGATTCCAACGCTGTGTCTGGTGACCAAAGTGAACGCCAGCTTCCAGCAGCTGACGCATGGTGAACTCGGGAAGAGCCATGCTTTACTTTCCTTTTCCGGTTTACGCCTCGGCGGGGGTGAAAGAAGCGGATGCTCCAACCGGCGGTCTTGATGAGGATGTCTCCCTCAAAAAGGCCAAACCCCGCCTGCGGGTTTGAATGGCGCGCGTATACGGCAGGTTGAGTGGCAGCGCAAGGGTCTTTCGCCCTTATTTTTCGAGCCGCGCCAGGCTATGTGCGTGCCGAACCGCCTCCTCGCAATGTGCAGCCAAAGCCTTGCGGTTCTCAAAGTCGCTGACTTTTGCGGGGGCGTGATAGATCAACTCAACCGAGCCTTGCTTGTGTGCGCCGAGTGTCTTGAGAAGGTGCGGTCCGAAATCCATGTCGCCCCACCAGCCATAAAACCGCGCAGGCCGCCCATCGGGTTCATGGAAAACCACCGTGACCGGCTGGACATACATGAACTCTCGCAATTCTCTGGTAAAGAACGCCTCGAAAAGTGTTGTTTTAAATGGCAAAACACGCAAACCATCAGTCGAGGTGCCTTCGGGGAAAAACAACAGCTTGTGCCCGGCTTTCAGTCGGGTTTCGAACACCTTGGTCTGCTCGCGGGCTTTCTTTCGGTCACGTTCAATGAACACGGTGCCGGTTGCGCGGGCCAGCCACCCAATGCAGGGCCATTTGGCAACTTCGGCCTTAGAAACAAAGTAGACGCGCTTGCGCGCATTGAGTGCGAAAATGTCCAGCCAAGATGTGTGATTTGCCACAACCGCGCCTTGTTCCCGCATCAATTCGCCTGAGGTTCTATACCCCATTCCGAGTATTCGAAATGCATTCCTGCAGACGAACTGTGTGATGAAAGGTGTAACCGGCCTTCGAACGTCGTAAAGTGGCCGTTCGATCAGGCGAAGGGCCAAAAGGATGATCAGACCACCAAACACCAAAACCGCCAAAGGCAGCCCGCGCAGGATCACCAGAAGCCAACCGCCCAGACCCAATCGGATGGGATCCGGCGCATTCTCGCTATTCCAAAGCGGGTCGTTCACAGGATTACGCCCCGCTGTAGATGCGCTTTTGACGCTGGTTCATGCGGGCTGTGTCCAGGATCAGGCAGACATCGGTGGTGTTGAAGGCATGATCAATAAAGGCCCCCTCGCCCACAAATCCGCCCAGCCTCAGGTACGCTTTGATGAGTGATGGCACCTGCACCATGGCAGCACGCCGATCCAGATCCTCGGGGGCGACAAGGTTCATGTCCTGAAAGACACCTGGCTGGGTACGTACCCGCAGATCAGGTGGTGCCAGATGGTTGTGATGCAGCATCGACAGGGGTTGAGCAAGTGCCTGAACATCCGTGCCGTGAAAACTGGCGACACCAAACAGAACTTCGATGTTGCGGTCTTCAACGTATTTCGCAAGTCCATTCCAGATGTAATACATCGCCGTGCCGCCCCGATAATCGGGGTGCAGGCACGATCGCCCAAGTTCCAGCAGCTTGCGCCCGCTTTCTTTCAGGACAGTCAGATCATATTCATCTTCCGAGTAGAACTGCCCCAGTTCAGCGGCCCGATCACCGGGCAACAACCGATAGACACCAATCACCTCGCCCGTCGTATCGTCATAAGCCAGCATGTGATCGAAATGCGGATCGAAGCTGTCCTGCTCCAAACCGGCATCATGGTCAACCATCCGCCCACCGCCGCCCAACTCGCGCACGAACACGTCATAGCGTAGCCGCTGCGCCGCCCGAAGCTCCGCCTCGTTTTCGGCAAGTTTGACTGTGAAAGATGGGCCTGCGTCGGGCATGTGCGATGTTTGATCCTTTTTGGTACTGGTCCGCCTGATACAGCAGTTTATTGCGGCTTAGCAACATGCGCTGCTCTGGCAGGTTCCGTTAACTTTTCCTAAACCAGTTTCAGAGATTAAAGACCGGCACCAGGGCAATACGTGTCCCGTCAATCACCACTTTCCCCTGCTCGCGAAAGTTCACGGTGATCTTGCCTGCGATGTTGGACTGAACCTGTCCGACGCCCCAATCGGGGAAATCCGGGTGGCGGACATACATGCCCGGTGCAAGAATAGCATTGAGGTCTGTCATGCGGTGGCTCCGGTCCGGCGGCAGATACAGCAGGAGGTACGCATGGGCGGCACGGACGTCAACCTGGCCGAGTTGATCGGTTCCCGGATCTGTCACGATCTGATCAGCCCTATAGGTGCGATCACCAACGGGCTGGAACTGCTTGAGATGGTTGGCAGCGTGCAAGGTCCTGAGATGGAGTTGATTTCCGGCAGCGTCGGCAGCGCCGGTGCCAGAATTCGCTTTTTCCGCGTGGCGTTCGGCGCTGCGGGCGACCAGCCGCTTGGACGAACCGAAATTGCAGATCTGTTACGGGATATCGAACGCGCAGGCCGCGTTCGGATCAATTGGACTCTGGGCGAACCCGCACCCCGCAATCAGGTGAAACTCACCTTTCTGGCATTGATGTGCTGCGAAAGTGCAATGCCTATGGGAGGCGAGGTCGAGATTTCCCTGCATGACGGGAAATGGACCGTGGCCGGGAACGCGGACAAACTGAATATCGATTGCGATCTGTGGAAGCACGTCGCGACCGGTCGGTTTCCCGGCAAGATAACACCAGCTCAGGTGCAGTTTGCCCTGCTGCATGAGACTTCGGCGGCCATGGGACGGCGGATTGCGGTTGAAACTTCCGCAACCCGGGTTGCTTTGCGCTTTTAGGTTCGGGTCGTCCCGTTCCCGCGCACAAGATACTTGAAGCTGGTCAATTGCGCTGCCCCCACCGGGCCGCGTGCATGCATCTTGCCGGTGGCAATCCCGATCTCAGCGCCCATTCCGAATTCCCCGCCGTCGGCAAACTGAGTTGAGGCATTGTGCATCAGAATAGCACTGTCCAACCGCTCGAAAAAACGCGCGGCTGCGTCGGCGTCCTCGGTCATGATGCAATCGGTATGGTTTGAGCCATTGGCCCGGATATGCGCGATGGCCGCGTCGATGTCGGCAACCGGTTTTGCCGCGATAATGCTGTCGAGGAACTCCTTGCCCCAATCCTCATCGGTCGCGGCGATTGTGCCTTCGATGGCCAGATCGCCCTCGGCATGGACTTCGACACCGGCCGCCATCAAGGCGGATACAACGTCGCGTCCCAGTGTCTTCGCAACGTCCTCGTGAACAAGAAGACATTCTGCAGCGCCACAAATGCCGGTGCGTCGCGTCTTGGCGTTCAGGACCACATCCAGCGTTTTTTGGGGATCGGCAGCCTTGTCCACGTAGATGTGAACGATGCCTTCGAGATGCGCAAAAACAGGCACACGTGCTTCGCGTTGCACCAGCCCTACAAGACCCTTGCCGCCGCGGGGGACGATGACATCCACGTAATCGGTCATGGTCAACAGTTCCTGAACCGCAGCCCGATCCCGGGTCGGGATCAACTGTATCGCGTCCTCGGGCAGGTTGGCGGCTTTAAGACCCTCAACAAGGCAGGCGTGGATCGCTGTCGACGAGTGAAAGCTCTCGGAACCGCCCCGAAGAATCACGGCATTGCCGGATTTCAGGCAAAGTGCACCGGCATCGGCGGTTACGTTTGGCCGGCTTTCATAGATCACACCGATCACGCCAAGCGGTGTGCGCACACGCTGAATATTCAGACCCGACGCCATATCCCATTCAGACAGAACTTCGCCCACGGGATCTGGCTGTTCAGCGACGGCGCGCAAACCGTCGACCATGCCGCGGACACGGTCCTCATCCAGCATCAGGCGGTCCATCATGGCGGCGCTCAGGCCCTTTTCGCGACCAAACTCCAGGTCTTTCCGGTTGGCCTCAATGATTTGCGCGCGGTTTTCCCAAACCGCATCGGCGGCTGCAATCAGCGCAGCGTGTTTACGTTCGGCGCTGGCAAACCCAAGCGCGTTCGACGCTTCCTTGGCACGTTTCCCGAGATCGGTCATCAGGGCGGGAATGGTGTCGAAATCCTTCATGTTATGTGCCTTTCGGGTCCGAGTGTTCTGCGTTTCGGGGAACGTCATCATAGTGCCAGATCGTCGCGATGGATCAGGGCGGCCCTGCCCGGGTAACCGAGTGTCGCCTCGATTTCCGAAGATTTGCGCCCCTTTATCGCATCGGCTTCCTGCGCAGTGTAACGGCTTAGGCCCTGCGCCAGACGACGCGCCACGGGATCCAGAATCGCTACGGGATCGCCACGCCCGAAATCACCGGTTACTTCGATAACACCTGCTGGCAGCAGGCTTTTGCCGTTGGCCAGCGCACGCGCTGCCCCCTCGTCCACTTTGATTTCTCCGCGCGGCTTCATCGCCGAAATCCAGCGTTTGCGCGCGGCGTGCGGATCCAATGTCGCCGTGAACCATGTACAATTTGCGCCGTTCTCAAGCGTTTTCAGCGGGTTCAGCGGGGAACCTTCGGTAATCGCCATATCGCAGCCGGCGGCGATTGCCATCTTGCCAGCCAAAAGTTTAGTCTTCATACCGCCCTTTGACAGCCCGGAACCCGCATCGCCTGCCATGGCCTCAATCTCGGGCGTGATCTGTTCGATCACGTCATAGCGGGTCGCCTTCGGGTCGTCGTTGGGATTTCCGGTGTAGAACCCGTCAACATCAGACAACAGGATCAGCTGGTCGGCCCCAACCGTCACAGCAATCTGTGCGGCCAGACGGTCGTTGTCACCATAGCGAATTTCGTCCGTTGCAACGGTATCGTTTTCATTGACGATCGGGACCACGCCCAGGCTCAACAGCGTCTCAAGCGTCGCCCGCGAGTTCAGGTAACGGCGCCGGTTTGCGCTGTCTTCCAGCGTCACCAGAACCTGAGCGGTTTTGATGTCATGAGGCGCAAGTACTTCTTCATACGCACGGGCCAGCCGAATCTGACCGACAGCAGCAGCGGCCTGCGACTGCTCTAATGGCAGGTTGGCCATAGGCAGGCCCAACACGCCACGCCCCAGAGCGATTGAGCCCGAGGACACCAGAATGACATCCGTCCCCTGATTCTTGAGCCAGACCACATCCTCGGCCAGAGAGAGTAGCCACTCGGATCGAAGCAGGCCCGTCTCGCGGTCCACCAGCAACGCGGACCCGATTTTGACAACCAAACGTTTTGCAGTGGTCAGGGTTGCCAAGCTTGTGCCTCCTCGTTGGGCTTTTGGCGCAGGCGGTCTTCGTCGATCTGCGTTCTAAGGGCGCGGAGCACCTCGGTCACACCCAGATGCGCGACGCCCGACATGGTCATGACGGGGCCGCCAACCGCCTCTTCCAGTTCGGCCTTGACCATTTCTGTTTCGTCGACATCCAGCGCGTCGACCTTGTTCAGCACGGTGATGCGCGGCTTTTCCGCCAGTTTGCCACCATACGCCTCGAGTTCGTGAATGATGGTGCGATAGTCCTCGGCCACAGTTTCCGAGGTTCCGTCAACCAGATGCAGCAGAACCGCGCACCGTTCGACATGGCCCAGAAAGCGGTCGCCAATCCCGCGCCCTTCATGGGCACCTTCGATCAGGCCAGGAATATCGGCAACGACGAATTCCACATTGTCGACGCCCACAACCCCCAGGTTCGGGTGCAGTGTCGTGAAGGGGTAGTCGGCGATCTTTGGGCGCGCGTTCGACGTTGCCGCCAGAAAGGTCGACTTGCCGGCGTTGGGCATCCCAAGCAACCCCACATCGGCGATCAGTTTCAGCCGCAACCAGATTGTGCGGTCGATACCCGCCTGCCCCGGGTTCGCCCGTCGTGGCGCCTGGTTTGTCGCCGACTTGAAGTGCAGGTTGCCAAAGCCACCATTGCCGCCCTTGGCCAACAGTACGCGCTGGCCAACCTCGGTCAGGTCGCAGATGACCGTTTCTTCATCTTCGTCCAGAATCTCGGTACCGACGGGCACGCGCAAAACGATGTCGTCGCCATCTTTGCCGGTGCGCTGCTGCCCGCGTCCGGGCTGGCCGTTCTTGGCAAAGAAATGCTGCTGATAGCGAAAATCGATCAGGGTGTTGAGCCCGTCCACGACCTCGGCCCAGACAGACCCGCCTTTACCGCCGTCTCCGCCATCGGGACCGCCGTATTCAATGTACTTTTCGCGCCGAAAGCTGACGCACCCGCCACCGCCGGCCCCGGACCGGATGTAGACCTTTGCAAGATCGAGAAATTTCATGACTGTCCCCTACTGCAAAGGCCCCATCGGCCACAAGTCAGAGTTTTTTGCTGTATGTCCAGGTGGGCACATTCGCGTCGCGCGCTACCGAATAGCTTTCCGCATCACCCAGATACTGGAACCCGCAATGTGTCAGCACTCGGGCCGAAGCCGGATTGTCCTGAAACACGCTGGCGAACATGGTGGCGTTCTCGAGCGGGTTGGCATTGACCAGGGCCTCGACGGCCTGAGAGGCAATTCCAGTGTTCCAATACAGGGGCGCGACCCAATATCCGACCTCGGACTGATTGCGATCCAGCCGCATCAGTGAGATCACACCGATCAGCTCAGGCCCGCCATCCTTGGTGGCGTCCATGGCCCAGACATCCTCGTCGCGGTCGTCGGCCATTGAGCGGGTCACAAATGCCTCGACCGAGCCGGGCGGCAATGGGTGCGGGATCGACGTCGTCATGCGCGCCACGCGTTTTTCGCCTGCATAATACTCGATGAGACCCATATCCGACCTGCGCAGCGGGCGCAGATCGAACCGCTCGGTTTCAATGACCGGCTGATTGATTATTGTCTCAAGCTTCATGAGTTCGTTCCTCCTCCGAACAACACAAAAAATACGGACGCAACTGTCAAACTCGCCAACGTCCACATCAGATATTTTTCCACCGGGCGACCTTCAACCGCATGGGCAATTCTATCTCCGGCAAATGTCCAAATCGGGTGCAAAATCACCTGGCAGGACAATAAGCAGAGAGCGATCGTGAGCGTCGCGTCAAAACTCGACGTTCCGGCAGCAACAAAACCAGTAAACCCGGCGACGATCATCGCCCAGGCCTTGGGATTCAGCGGGTGAACAATCAGCCCCGCCCAGAACCCCGGAGCGGCTTCACGCGTGGTACCGCGCGACAGACGCAAGTTCGCAATTTTCCACGCAAGCCAGCAAATATAGGCCGCTGAAGCGTATTTCAGGACTGAAAACACCAGGGGCGCCTGTTCAGCCAATTGCAGCAGTCCAAAACCCACGGGCCAAATGATCAGTTGTTTGCCCAAGATGACGCCGGCCACAAACGGCAACGCCGCCCGAAAGCCATAACGCGCACCGGTTCCGAGCAGGACCATGTTGGCCGGTCCCGGCGTACCGACCTGACTGGCGGCAAAGATCAAGAAACTGGTGGTGGCGACTGTCATCGGTTCTTGTGATCACGACTGCGTTAAAACGAAAAAGGGACCGGCATTTTCTGCCGGTCCCCCATGAATTTTTTATTAAACCTTCTGGGTTTCGGCTTACTCTGCGGCCTCCGCCACTGGCAGGACCGAAATAAAGGTGCGGTTCTTGAGGCCCTTGTGGAACTTCACGGCGCCATCGACAGTTGCAAAGATGGTGTGATCTTTGCCCATGCCTACGCCTTCGCCCGGCCAGAACTTGGTGCCGCGCTGACGCACGATGATGTTGCCTGCAATGGCGGCCTGACCACCATAGAGTTTCACGCCAAGGCGACGACCTGCTGAGTCGCGACCGTTACGGGAGGAACCGCCAGCTTTTTTATGTGCCATTCTCTCTCTCCTTAGCCTTTGGCCAGCTCTTTGGCCTGCTCAACCCATTCGGGTTTCACTTTGACCGTTTCGATAGCAGCAATCTGCTCGTCCGACAAGGCGGCCAGAGCGGCAAAGCTCTCGATACCGGCCTCGGCCAGCTTTTTGGCAGCGGCAGGACCAACACCGTTCAGCTGGGTCAGATCGTCAGCGGCAGCAGCCGCAACGGGTGCCTCTGCTTTGGCTTCAGCTTTCTTGGCAGGCTTTTTTGCCGCCGGAGCAGCTTCACCAGCCGGAACGGAACCGGTTGCAGCTTTGATGCCCGACTTGTCAGCGCCCGACGCCAGGATGTCGGTGATTTTGACCAGAGTCAGTTTCTGACGGTGGCCAACAGTACGCTTCGAGCTGTGCTTACGGCGGCGTTTGACGAACTTGATGACCTTGTCACCTTTGACCTGTTCGATCACTTCGGCCTGAACGCCTGCGCCTTCGATGAACGGTGCGCCGACAACCGGAGCGTCGCCGCCCAGCATCAGAACATCGTTGAATTGAACTTTTTCACCTGCGTCGGCAGCCAGTTTTTCAACGCGGAGCACGTCGCCCGCCTGAACTTTGTACTGCTTGCCGCCAGTCTTGAGGACCGCAAACATGCGTCTTTCCTTTTCCATACCGCGTTCTGTGGTCCCCTTGTGGGCGTTTTGGCCGAAGCCACCTCGAACAGCGCGCCCTTTTCGGGCTGTGTGACGACCTAGGGCAAAACCCTGAGGTCAAATAATAACGAGACCCGGCGCGGAGATTCCGGCCGGGATGCGCGCTTATCCATAGATTGCCCGAGAAAGTCAACACCAATGCGGTGCTAAAGATCAGATGCCCTCATCGAGTGCGCAACCGCCCTGCCCAGTTGATACGAAATCTCGTCAAACATTTGGTCAAAGCCCGTAAACAGCGCCTTGTTCAGGGCTCGGCCTGTGTCTGTACGGGAAAAGGCGATGTTCTCTCGCATTTGCGCCTCGGTCAGGGGTTGATAGGCCAGAAGAAGGAAGGAATACAGCCAAACGGTAGCGTCCTCAGTTCTTTCCGTTGTCTGCGCCAATAGCTGGGCCCAGAGTTCGGCGTCATCCTGGCTTTCTTCCAGATCAAGACCACGAAAGAAAAAGAAATCAGCGCTGAGAGAGTTCTGAACGTTCTGATTGATCAGGTCATTGACCTGAATGTACTCATCCACCAGCTTGAAGAACTTGTCGTCGCGGGGCTCATTTTCATACGCGTGCCGGGCCATCTCCTCGATCGTTTCGTCCGAGATTGCAGCCCGCGCCGAGTTTTCCAGTGACACCACAGTTTTGCCGACAGCGCTTTCGAAAAACAGAATAGCCTGATCCATCTGAACGCTGGTCAGATTCTCGGTCAGGGCCGAGGTTATCTGGGACTGCATCCAGACGGTGTCGTAAATATCCTCGACTTGCGCTTCCAGGAATGAGCCGCCCTTTTGGTCCAGATGGGTTTCATCCAGTTCCTGCCGGTGCGCCTGACCTTCCTTCCGAAGGATCTCCATGATTTGGCTCAGCTGCAATGCCTCGGCAAGTTGATCCACCTTTTCGGATGCAGCGACCGTTCCGCATGCAAACAGTCCAATAAGTAATCCAATAACAAGACGCATCAGATATCCTGAGCTGGATGCAATTCTGCCATCCGGGCCGCCAGAATTTCGAATTTCATGGCCATGATTTCGTATTGGATTGCATTCAGCAGCTCATAAACTTCCTGCATTTGCGGATGCTCCAGAGCTTTTGTGTAGGCTTCGACATCCTCGTCCGAGAAGTCCTGATAAGTATATGCGGCGCCTGCCAGAGCCGACAATTGCATCGCCTGACGCATCCCACTTTCGTTACGGCGCAGCATTTCCCGCAATTCATCGGCGCTGAACTGCAGGTCGATAACTCCAGACGCGCTGGCCGCCAAAAGAAAGCGCAGTTGCACTTCCTGCAGCGCACGAAGGGCGGTTCCACTTGAATCGACGGCACGATTCATGCGCTTCAGGGTTTCGACCCTGTGCGAGCCGTCTTTGACAAGCTCTGAAATGATCTCCTGCCCATGTTTTTGTTTGTCGTCCTCGTCTTCGTACAGATGAGAGGCATTTTCAGCCTCGACAAGCCGTTGGCCGAGGTCCGACGCATAAAACTCTACGGCGTGGTTCAACGAGTCGTCGCTCAACGTCTGTTCAAGGATTGATACGGCGATTTCGTGCATATCCTTGAGGTCAAAAACTTCTTCCGCCAGGCGCGTCCAGTCCGATCCGAACCCCTCAGGATCGATACCAAGCATTTTGGGGGCTGACGCCGACGTCAGAGCTATACTTTCCAGCGCAACATCAAACCCGGTCGTTGTCAGGAAGGCCTCAATCCGGTCCCTGCTGGCAGCAGAAGGCGATTGCGCCATAGCTGCCACCGCAATCAACGGCATCAGCACGGACAGAAGGACGTTTCGAACAAGCTTCATCATGAGTAAGAGCCTAGGTGATTTAGAATGACAGGCAATGGAAAATCAGTCCAATTCGAAATTCGGGAATTTTCCGCTTGCACCCCTGCGCGTTCCTCACTAAATCCCCCCCTCACAGACCCCCGCGGAGAGGTGCCGGAGTGGTCGAACGGGGCGGTCTCGAAAACCGTTGTGGGTGCAAGCCCACCCAGGGTTCGAATCCCTGTCTCTCCGCCATACTCCCCACAAGTATTGTTTGAGCCGGCTTCGGAGGTTGGTGCATCGGCGTGTTGTGGCTTTTTTCGCGTTAACATTCGCCTGTACGCGGTTGAAAGAAGACAAAATCATTGCCTGAAAAACATGAGAGTGTTTCTTTCTAAACAGCCCGACGTCAATCACCGGATCGGTCTTTTTCAAGAAAGCCAACACCCAGGACCAACGTGGCGGCACATTCTTGCCGCTGTTGCACGGTCGGATCAGCGTGCTGTGGCCCAAGATCCGAATTTGCAAAGAAATCCAGAGATTTCCCCCTTTGCCCAAGGGTAGATTTGACCCATCTCGACCGAGTAGATTTGAAGGAGACACTCATGTCGCGCACTCTAATTATCGGAATCGCCATCGCCGCCATTGGCGCAGGCGCCTATTACATCCTGAACCAACCCGAGCCGACTCCGGCAGAACAATTGCAATCGGCCGCCGAGGATGCAGCCGACGCGGCCAGCGAAGCTGCATCCGCCGTGCAGGATGCCGCCAACGAAGCGCTGCAGAACGCAACGGAGCAGGCCAGTGAAGCCGCCTCATCCATTTCGGATCAGGCGGCAGAGCTTGCCGAGCAGGCCGGACAGACCGCAACAGACCTGGCCGATCAGGCCGGCGAGCAAGTCGCATCGCTGAGCAGCGAAGGCCAAGAGTTGCTTTCGTCCTGGATCGAAGAAGGCGCATTGACCCTGCAGAACTTTGACTATGACAAGATGGTTGCAGCGGTTCAGGAAAGCACTCTGACACAAGACGTCAAGACACAGGCGATCAAGATTCTGGATGAAATCAAGGCTTCGCCGGAAACGATTGCTTTGAAAATTCAGGAACTGCAGCAGCTGTTCACGCAGCAATAATTCTGATGGGGCCGGTTTCCGGACCGGCCCCGTCTTGCATTATCCAACAATGCACTTGTTCGCATTTGCCCAAGGCCCTCTGCGAAGGATGAGCGCTGGAAAAATGAAATTTCAGAAAGGCTTATCTCGGGAAGTTTTGCCGTCAACCTACTGGGGCCGCGAAAAAAGAGTGACGAAACGGTGATTATCGCGCCATAGTAATCTCAAGCCGCGGCGTCCTTCGAACGACCGGGCACCAATGATGCCGGACATACCGGACGTGGGAGGTGATTTTGGACAACGCGCAGTTGCTGGTCAGCGGGTTGGCAAACGGATGTGTCTACGGTCTGATCGCGCTTGGCTTTGTGCTGATCTACAAAGCAACGGAGGCCGTGAATTTCGCACAGGGCGATTTCATGATGCTTGGGGCGTTCGTGACCATCGGCCTGACGAATACCGAATATATGGGACTGCCTTTCTGGCTTGCTCTGCCAATTTCCTTCGCGGTGATGGGCGCTTTGGGCTATCTGCTCGAGCGCCTGATTATCCGACGCCTGTTTGGTGAAAGTCAGACTGCCGTTGTAATCCTGACAATTGCTCTGGGCTTTGTCATCCGGTTCGCCGCCGGTTTGATCTGGGGGCACGAGCCGCAAACTCTGCAAAACCCTCTGGCGGGCAAGGACGTCCGGTTCGGCGGACTGGTTCTGGGGATGGAAGACGTGGCCGTCATTGGCGTCACTTTTGTTCTGACATGGGGTCTTTACGCGTTTTTCAACAGAACAAAGCTCGGGCTGGCGATGCAGGGGGCTTCGCAGAACCAACTGGCGGCTTATTACATGGGCATCCCGGTGCGGCGCGTTCAGGGCTTTGTATGGGCACTGGCAGGTGTTGTCGCAGCTATTGCGGGTGTTCTGTTCGCCGCCAAGGGGTCGGTCGACCCGACAACAGGATTGCTTGGTATCAAGGCATTCGCGGCTGCGGTTATCGGCGGCTTCGGAAGCTTACCCGGCGCTTTGGCGGGTGGGTTGATTGTTGGGGTCATCGAACCGTTTGCAAGCCGTTACATCGCGGCGGGTTACAGCCAGATCGCCCCTTATGCCTTGCTTCTGGCCGTGCTGGTTTTCCGACCCAACGGATTGTTCAGCCAAGTACGTATCAAGAAGGTCTGATCATGCGGGTTGTTTTCAAAACAAGTTACATGCAGGACATCAGACCGTGGAAAGACGGGTACCATTTAGGATTGTACCTGGCCTTGCTTGCCATCGCCGCTGCCGCACCCTGGTGGCTGGACGACTTCTTTCTTGGTGAACTGACAAACGTTCTGATCTGGGCGGTCGCAGGACTGGGATTGATGCTGCTGACCGGCCACACCGGTCAGGTCAGCCTGGGTCACGCTGCCTTTCTGGCCGTTGGATGTTACGCCAATGTCATTCTGATCGAGGCTGGAATTCCCTTTGTGGTCGCGTTTCCACTGGCCGGGGTTCTGACCGGCATCGCCGGAGTAACTGTTACCATCCCTGCCCTGCGGTTGCATGGGATTTACCTGGCGATCTTCACGATGGCCTTGTCTATTCTCATGGACGACATAATAGTGCTGGCCGAACCCATTACCGGAGGTGTCTCGGGTAAGTATTTGGGCGGGGTCGAGATTTTCGGACATCTGGTGGATCGCTGGGCGACGCCGTCCTGGTTCTACTGGCTGGTTCTGTCAATTTCGGTTGTTGTCACATTGGGCTATATCAACCTTCTGCGCTCGCCTTTGGGGCGCAGTTTTATCGCCGTGCGGGATTCCGAGGTATCCGCACAGGCCATGGGCGTGGATATTGCCCGAACCAAAATGATCTCGTTCGCCTTGTCCTGCATGGTCACGGGCTGGGCTGGCGCGCTGATGGGCATGTTTGCCGGCGCATTTAATAACGAGACTTTCAGCGTCCTGATTTCGATTCAGTTGCTGATGATGATTGTGATCGGCGGGCTTGGGTCAATCCACGGTGCCTTTCTGGGCGCGATTGTCATTGGATTCCTGCCGCAATTTCTCTCCATTTCAAAGGAATACGTCGGGACCTTGATCGGCGGGAACACGGTTGCCATTCCGGGACTGGAGTTTGGTATTTTCGGGATGATCCTGATCGGGTTCATTCTATTTGAGCCGATGGGCATTTACGGCCGTTGGCTGAAAATACGCACATGGTTGGAGCTGTTTCCCTTCTACCGAAAAGATATGTTCAAAAGGCAGAAATCCTATCTCAGAACGGAGCGTCTGAGATGAGTTTTCTGAACTTCGAACACGTCACCCTGAAATTTGGCGGACTGACGGCCGTAAATGACTTGTCGTTTTCAGTTGAAAAGGGTGAGGTTTTCGCAATCGTTGGTCCGAATGGTGCGGGAAAATCTACCGTTTTCAACCTGATATCCCGGTTTTATGATCCAGTTTCCGGGTCCATCACATTCGACGGACATGATCTGCTGAGGGTTAAACCCTCTGGCGTTGCCGATTTTGGTGTTGCGCGCACATTCCAGAATATCGAGCTGTTCGAGCATGCCACGGTCCTGCAAAACCTGCTGGTCGGGCGGCATCGGCATCGTAAAGCTAATTTGCTTTCTCAGGTCCTGTTCACACCGTCCGCAAAAAGACAGGAGATTGAAAACCGTGAGAAGGTTGAAGAGATCATTGAATTCCTCGACTTGCAGGCCTTTCGCGACAAGATGATATCGGGCCTGCCCTACGGTGTCCGCAAAGTCGTCGAGGTAGCGCGGGCATTGGCCACCGAACCCGGCCTTTTGATGCTGGACGAACCGGCCTCGGGTCTTTCCGTTGAAGAGACAACTGACATGCGATGGTGGATCGACGATGTCAGGCGGCAAATGGGAATCACTGTGCTGATGGTGGAACATGATATGGGGTTGGTGTCCGGCGTGTCAGATCGGGTTCTGGCCATGGCGGATGGTGCCCGGCTGGCCTTGGGAACACCGGCAGAAGTTCAGTCGCATCCGGCCGTTATCGAAGCGTACCTGGGGAAGGCTTCATGAGCGAACCGATCCTGACCATCCGCAATGTAGAAAGCTTCTACGGCCCTATCATGGCTATACGCGGTGTATCTTTGGAGGTACACGAGGGTCAGATCGTTTCCATCCTGGGCGCGAATGGTGCTGGCAAAACGACCCTGATGAAAACGATCTCGGGTGTAATGGACCCGGAAAAGGGGCAGATCAGCTTTGAAGGTTGCGACATTCAGGGGGCCGAGCCGCACATCGTTGTTCGGAAAGGAATTGTGCACGTCCCTGAAGGGCGCGAAGTTTTTCCGTTGCTGACAGTGGACGAGAACCTGAGCCTTGGGGCCTATACCTCGACCGACAGGACACGTATCGAACAGGACCGGGAACTGGCTTTTTCCTATTTCCCGATCCTGAAAGAAAGGCGGCATCAGGAGGCCGGGACGCTTTCGGGGGGGCAACAGCAAATGCTGGCAATCGGGCGCGGGCTGATGGCGAACCCGAAGATCATGCTGTTGGATGAGCCGTCGCTGGGGCTATCACCCATTTTGGTGCAGGAGATTTTTGGCATCCTGAAACGTCTGAACGAAGAACAGAACATGACAATGATGCTGGTTGAACAGAACGCAAACGCAGCGCTGGAACTGGCACATTATGGATATGTGATGGAAGTCGGCCGCATCGTCATGGACGGGCCTTCCGGCGATCTGATGAAATCCGACGATATCCGAGATTTCTATCTGGGCGTGCAAGAGGACGGTGCGCGCGAAAACCGCCGTTGGAAACGCAGAAAGACGTGGAGGTAGGCGGATGAATATCAGCCCCCTGCCCCCACAGACTGCGATCAACGGTGTTCAGTACAATGCGATGCCAGGTCAGCGCCCGGTTTGTGTGGATGGTTGCATCACCATCGGTCAGTTGTTCCGAAAACGCTGTTTGGAACTGGGCAGCCGGACGGCACACCGCGAAAAGGACTATGGTATCTGGAAGTCCTACTCGTGGAATGACTACTGGAAACATGCCGAATGGATCGGGCTTGGACTGCGGAAACTTGGCCTGCAACGGGGCGAGGTCGTTTCCATCCTTTCCGAGGACCGCAAAGAATGGGCCTGGTTCGACATGGGCATTCAGGCCGTCGGTGGCATCGCTTCGGGGGTTTATACAACTGACTCGGCCAAGCAGTTGAACTATTTGATAAATGACAGCGGCAGCCGATTTCTGATTGTCGAAAACGAAGAGCATCTGGACAAGTATCTCGAGATACAAGGCGACGTCCCCGGTCTTTTGAAGGTCATCATCCTTGAGGACGAAGGCCTGCACGATCTGGATCATCCACATTGCCTGATGGTCGATGACCTGTATGAGATCGGGAGACAGGCCGCTGTAGAAGAACCGGATCGGTTTTCGGCAGAAATTGCCAAAGCCTCTCCTCCGGATACGGCATTGCTGGTCTACACGTCCGGCACCACCGGAATGCCGAAAGGCGCAATGCTGAGTCACGAGAACATTCTGGCCGCCATCGAAGCCGGAGCGCATTCGATGCCGACCATGGCCAGTGACGAACAGCTTTGTTTCCTGCCTCTGTGTCACATTCTGGAACGGGATGTATCGGTATTCTTCCCTCTGGCCGCGAAGTGCACGGTGAACTTCGCGGAAAGCCCGGAGACGGTTTTTGCCAACCTGCAGGAAGTTTCACCCACAACCTTCACGGCGGTTCCGCGGGTATGGGAGAAGATCTTCTCACACGTTCAGATCATGGCGCAGGAGGCTACGCCGATAGGGCGCGCAGCCTATGGAATGGCCCTGAAGGTCGGCTACCGCCGCGCTGAGTACCTGCTTTCCGACAGGCCTATTCCGATGGGTGTTTCCGCGCGCTTTTGGCTGTGGGACAGGCTGGTGCTGCGAAATCTCAGGCGTATGCTGGGGCTGGATCGAATTCGGCGCGGTGGCACAGGGGCAGCGCCGATTTCGCAAGAGCTGCTGAAATGGTACTGGGCCATCGGCGTGCCGTTGATCGAAGGGTTCGGCATGACGGAAACAGCCGGGCTGGCGTCCGTCAACACGCTGACAGACAACAAGATCGGTTCAATTGGCAAGGCCGTAGCAAACAATGACATCCGGATTTCGGACGAAGGCGAAATTCAGATCAAAGGGTTAAACATCTTCCAGGGTTACTGGCGCAACAACGCAAAAACGGCCGAGACATTTACGGCCGACGGCTGGCTTAAGACAGGCGATATGGGCCGCATCGACGAAGATGGCTTTGTGTCCATCACGGGACGCCTGAAAGACATCATAATCACTGCTGGCGGCAAGAACGTCACCCCGGCCGAGATTGAAAGCCGCCTGAAGTTCAGCCACTACATTTCGGACGCGGTCATCATCGGGGATCAGCGCAAGTATCTGACCGCCCTGATCATGATTGATCAGGAAAACGTAGAAAAATACGCGCAAGGCCGGAAAATCCCGTTTTCAAGCTTTGCGTCCCTGTGTGCAGCTCCCGAAATAAGGGATCTGATCGGCGCTGAAGTATCGTCGGTCAACGACGACCTCGCCCGCGTCGAGCAGATCAAGGACTTTCGCCTCATCGACGTTCTGCTAACTGCCGATGATGACGAACTGACCGCCACGATGAAACTCAAACGGAGTTTTGTTGAAAAGAAGTACGCACATCTCATTGAAAATATGTACGAATAGACATGGTGTACCCCAAAGGGAGGATGAACATGAAGAACGTGATGAAAGGACTGGCAGCATTCGCCGCCCTGTCGGTTTCGCCGAATCTGGCGATGGCCGAAACGCAGGGCGTCACAGATAGTGAAATCGTCATCGGTTCGGTCAATGATCTGAGCGGGATTTTCGCTGCAGTTGGTGTTCCTGCCACGAAGGGCGCAAATGTGGTCTTTGACCGCGTGAACGCCGAAGGTGGCGTTCATGGCCGGACTATCCGCTTTGTCGTCGAAGACAACGGCTATCAGATGCCACGCGCCATGCAGGGCTACAACAAACTGCTGAATCGCGACAAGGTCTTTGCCATGTTGCAATCGCTGGGAACGCCAATGAACTTGGCAGGGTTCAAGCTGTTGGATCCAAAGGGGATTCCCAACGTTGCCCCTCTGACAGCCGCGCGTCAGATGTTGCAGGAGCCCATGCGCAACAAATTCACGTCCTTCTCGACCTACTTCGATCAAAGCCGTGTTGGTGTGAAGTATTTGGCCGATCAGTTCGGGTCTCAGGCGGTGTGCAGCATGTATCTGCCGACAGATTTCGGGGAAGAAATCCTTGAAGGAACGAAGGCAGGTGCCGAAGAAGCAGGCATCAGCTTTGCCGCCGAGACCACGCACAAGCCGGATGAGACGGATTTCGTCGGCTCGCTCAGCAAATTGCGGGATGAAGGATGCGATATCGTGACGATAGCGCTTGGGGTAAGGCAGGCGATTACCGTTGTGGGCACTGCCAAGAAGATGGGCCTTGAGGATATGAAATTCCTCGGCACGTCGGCCAGCTTCCTGACCGTGGTCGCCCAGGTGCCCGGCGGCGTGACCGAAGGCTTTTACGCCGCAGCCTCCTGGCAGGACTTGTGGGCGCGGGCAGATGAACCTGCGCCCGCAGCCTTCATTGAAGAATACAAAACGGCTACAGGCGAAGACCCGGTGGGCTTTGCGATGCTGGGGTATTCAGCGGCGGAAATGATGGTCATGGCGCTTGAGGCCGCAGGCCCTGATCTGACGCACGACAGCTTCATCGCCGCGATGGAAACGTTGGACTATCAGGACGAGTTGATCGGGAATCACATGTCATTCGGCCCCGATGATCATCAGGGCGCCGATTCAGTCTATGTCAACGTGGTTGAAAACGGAGCCTGGAAACTGGTCTATGAGGAATAGCTCAGGGAAACTCCTTACCAGAATTTAACGACAACGACCCGCCCTCTTGGGCGGGTCTTGCGTATTGGATGCATGGCGCTGATCTCGGCACCCGCTAAGCTTGCGCTGTCACGAAACTGTTATTATCTGGCGGTATGGCTACATCTCGAATCGAAAATCGGCTGAACCTGCAAAACTGCGAAGTCATAGCGCAGGGAAACCGTCAGTTTGTTTATCAACACCCTGACTCGCCGGACACGCTTCTGAAAATTCCGCAACCGCATACCCAGGACGAAAACGCCAACCTAGTGACGGACACGTGGTTCGACCGTCTTTTTCGCCGGTCTACTGTGTTCAAAGGGTTCTTGCGCGAATTTCATGAGTCCTTTGACCTGATGGTTCGCTATCAGAACCGAGACGAACCTATTCCAGTCTGTGAAGTCCGCGGCGTGATCCAAACCAATCTGGGTCTTGCGCTGATGTACGAGCGCATCTCGGAACCGGACGGCCAATTGTCACCCAGCCTTAAGGAGCTGGCCCAAAGCGGGCGTCTCACGCAGGAGCATCTGGATTCATTGAACAAACACTTTGACATGTTGGTCGAAGAACAGGTCCTTATCAGCAACAAGAATGCTGGAAATATTGTCTATCAGTCGTACTCTGACGGGTCCGGGCGATGGGTATGGATCGACAGTTTTGGCAGCAAGCAGATGATACCCATACGACGCTGGTCGCGCCGTATGAACAAGCGCAAACTTGATCAGATTAGGCAAAGGTTCATGGGCCTCGCCGAAGCAGCGGTGCAACAAAGCAAAGCTGAACATTAACCTGCGTTCAGACGAAACCAGCGGTTTGTCACCTGCAACTGGCGCAAGCGCCTGAACAAAAAAACGGTCGCAATTTCTTGCGACCGTCTGAATTCTGAATCTCTGTAGCTTATTAACGCTTCGAGAACTGGAACGAACGGCGTGCCTTGCGCTTACCGAACTTCTTACGTTCCACAACGCGGCTGTCGCGGGTCAGGAAGCCAGCGGCTTTCAGGGCGCCGCGCAGGCTGGGATCGTACAGCTGCAGTGCTTTCGAGATACCGTGCTTGACCGCACCGGCCTGACCGGTCAGGCCACCGCCTTTGACGGTTGCGACAACGTCGAACTCACCTTCCACGCCGGCAACCTGGAACGGCTGGCGCAGGATCAGCTGCAGAACGGGACGTGCAAAGTAGACGTCCTGATCCTTGCCGTTCACGGTAACCTTGCCGGAACCCGGCTTGATCCAAACGCGGGCAACAGCGTCTTTACGCTTGCCGGTGGCGTAGGAACGGCCCAGCTCGTCACGTACGGGTTCACGCACGATGACTTCTTCGGCCACGGTTTCAACGCCTGCGACGGCGCTCAGCTCTTCGAGAGTATTGATCTGATCAGCCATCGGTCATTAGCTCCGGGTGTTTTTCTTGTTCATGGACTTGACGTCCAGAACTTCGGGGGCCTGGGCTTCGTGCGGGTGCTCAGCACCGGCATAAACGCGCAGGTTGGTCATCTGCTGGCGCGCCAGACGGTTGCCCGGCAGCATGCGCTTGACCGCCTGGGTCACGACGCGCTCGGGGTGTGCACCCTCGAGGATCTGCTGCTTGGTGCGCGACTTGATGCCGCCCGGGTGGCCAGTGTGCCAGTAGAAGTTTTCTTCGCGCTTCTTGCCGGTCATCTGGATTTTGTCAGCGTTGATTACGATGACGTTGTCGCCCATGTCCATGTTCGGGGTGAACGACGCTTTGTGCTTGCCACGCAGACGCATGGCGACGATCGAGGCAAGACGGCCCAGAACAACGCCCTCGGCGTCGATCAGGATCCATTTCTTGTCGATGTCTGCAGGTGTTGCAGAAAAGGTTTTCATGGCAGGATAGTCCTGTTTGATGTGAAAGACCGCCCCTGGAGGAGCGGCCCGAATTCGATGGATGGGGTTTAGACCTACTGCAATCCCCGGTCAATACATGCAAACGTGATTTAATTAAGTAATTACAGCAGGTTAAAAAATAGGTATTATTTTACCCCAAAAAACTTGGTCCAAAATGGCCATCATTCACCACACTGATACAGTCACAGGTATGTCATGTCTCTTGGATGCGGAGAAGTCGAATGAAGGAACTGACCCGGACAATAGCCAAGTATGGAGCTGCCTGGCAGGAAACTGATGCGAATAAGCGCCTTGAATTGCTGACGCAGTGTTTCGCAGAAAATGGTCGATATGTAGATCCAACCGCTGATGTTTCGGGCCGAAAGGAATTGTGCGCGCATATTGGGAATGTCCTGAAGGATGCGAATGGCCGCGTCGACATTACCAGCGGCCCGACATCACATCATGACGTGGTCCATTTTACGTGGCACATGGTGGCGCCCGATGGCTCGGTCATGGTTGCGGGACATGATTTTGTTCATCTGGATGCGCAAGGAAAAATTGCGCATTTGGCCGGATTCTTCGGGGACCCATCGCCTCTGCCTTAGCAATCAGACACTGATTTGTTCGGGTGGGTTGTCTAGCAGAGCCCGTAAGCGGTGCATCGCATCTTCAAATCGTTCAAGTGACACGTGCCCGTTCATGGCAATGCGTACCGCGTTCGGGGCGCGACCATCGCGCAGTGCGAATTCATCTGCCGAGCGCAGTTGAATTCCTTCACGCTCCGCCGCGCGGCTGAAGGCTGCGGCGCGCCACCCCGATGGAAGGTTTAGCCAGACAAACGGCACGTCCGGTGCCCAGTTCAGATCGAAGCCGCCCAGTGCGTTTACCGCCACGCGCACATATTCCCCCATCCGTTTGCGCACATCCTGCGTCACCTTTCGGGTCCGGGGATCTGACAGCAACAGACGTGTCAGTTCGGCCAGCGGCTGCGCCAGGCCGAAATATCCGTATTCTGCCGAACGGCGCAGATCCACGCTACGCTCCCTTGGTGCGATGGCGAACCCGACCCGCAGAGCCGGCGTCAGAGTTTTCGAGATCGAAGAAACGTGCCATCCCCTTTCTGGCGCCAACGCGCGATAGCTTGGCTCGCGGGCGTCCCCCATGCGATAACAATCGTCCTCGATAATCTGAACGTCATAGCGGCGGGCGACCTCGACAACCTCTTTTCGCCGTTCCAGTGGCGTGTGTGACCCGGTCGGGTTTTGTACTTCGGGCGAGACGCAAACAGCCTGTGCCGGGGTCTGGCGCAAAACATGCTCCATCGCGTCCGGATCAATTCCCCACCGGTCCATTTTGACGCCGACAACTTGCGCGCGCATCAACTCTCCGGCCCGGCGGAACCCGGCGTAAGACAAGTCTTCGACCAGAACGACCGGCTTGGGGCCACGCAAGATAGTCTGAAACACCAGGCACAGCCCGTTCTGTCCGCCGTGTGTCAGTACAATATCATCATGGGTCAATGCGCCCAGCGGCAGATCTGAAAGCCAGTTGACCACCGCCTGACGCATCGGCTTGTACGCGTCACGCGTTGGGTAGTTCAGGAAAAGGCCGGGATCGGACTGAGCCACCTTCTGGAGGCATTCCCGGATCAAAGCCACCTGCCCTGCATCGGCCAGGCGTGGGCTGAACAGACTTACATTTGCGTTGTACTTGTCATCCCGCAAATGCAGTTGCCTGGCCCAGACATCGTCCAGAATGGGCGATTGTGGCGGGGCTACAAATGTACCACGCCCGACCTCGGCGTGTAGCAAGCCCTCGTCCGTCAGAATCGTATAAGCGCGTGCAACAGTGCCGGGCGTGATCTGCAGTCGATACGCAAGCTCGCGGACCGGAGGTAGTTTCGCACCAACTTCCAGAATATTGTTATCAATGGCTTTTCGGATTGTGTCGGCCACCAATGTATACTTGGGGCCTTTGGATTTGGGCAATGACTCTGGCCAAATTGTATCCATTACAATTCTTCCTTTGATTTTGACACAATCCTGAATGTATCAATCACATGTACCGAACATTTACGCTTTGTGTCAATACAATTTGAAAGGAACCATGACATGACACGCGCAATGCACAACCCCGCTCTTATGCTGCTGACCGACAGCCCCCGGCTGCCGCTGATCGCCGCGCTGGCAGTGCGGTTTGCAGCGACGGTCACCAAATGGGAACAACGCCGCCGCAGCCGCGTCAATCTTGGAAAGCTGGACGATAAATTGCTGCAGGATGTCGGTTTGACCCGGCATCAGGCCTATCGCGAAACCAAACGCTATTTCTGGATGAACTAGAAATCCCCAGTCCCATTATTGGGACCTCTTCCCTGGCCGGGGCATGCCCCCGGCCTTTTTTATCCAAAAGCGGCCGCAGCCGATCCGTCCGGCGGAAGAGAATATGTCATGCTGGCCCGCGCGGCGGGTTTGTCCGAGCCTTCTGAAAACATCAGAACGTCACCGACAGCCAATGTCCGACCCAGTTTCAGCAAACTACAATGTGCAATCATGTCCGCGCCGCCATCGGGTTTGCGCAGGAAATCCATTGAAGCGCTGGTCGTAACCGCTAAAGCCTGCCGCCCTTTTCTGGCCAGAACCATCGCATAGACACTGACATCGGCGAGCGCAAAGATGGAAGGGCCCGAAATGGTACCGCCGGGCCGAAGGTGCCGGTTAGCAACAATCAGGCGCATTTTGACCGAGTCGCAAGACAATTCTTCGACCATGAAATCCTCGCGAACCTGCGGAAAGACCTGCGCCAGATAATCAGACAGTTCCTTTTTGTTCAGCGCCAACGACATACTTCCACTCCTCGCCTTGTCGCCCTAGAGTTGGCGCACAGCCAGCAGGAGGGCAAGATGGCAATTCTGGAACGTAACGACACCGGCGCAATCGCACATCTGAAAATGAACGCGCCCGAACGCCTGAATGCCCTGAGCGACGAAATGCTGGCGGCGCTGCAGGCCGAGCTTGACGCTCTGAAATCCGATGCCTCGATCCGCGCAGTGATCCTTTCCGGTGCCGGGAAAGCATTTTGCGCAGGCCACGACCTGAAGCAGATGACCGCCGGTCGCCAGGCTCCGGACCGTGGGCGGGGGTATTTTCAGGACCTGTTCGCGCGGTGTGCCCGGATGATGATGTCCATCCAGTCCCTGCCCCAGCCCGTCATCGCGCAGGTACATGGCATCGCGACCGCCGCGGGCTGCCAGCTTGTCGCGACTTGCGATCTGGCGATTGCGGCCGAAGGCACGCGGTTTGGCGTCAATGGGGTAAATATCGGGCTTTTCTGTTCAACGCCGATGGTTGCGCTTAGCCGGAACATCCCGCGCAAGCATGCGTTCGAGATGCTGACCACCGGCGACTTCATTTCTTCCGAAAGGGCAGCTGAGCTGGGGCTTGTGAATCGGGCAGTGCCGGAAATGCTGTTGGAACATGAAACGATGTCTTTGGCCGAACACCTGGCGACCAAACTCGGAACCGCCGTAAAAATTGGGAAAGAGGCGTTTTACCAGCAACTCGAAATGCCAATCCAGCAGGCCTATTCCTATGCCGGCGACGTAATGGCGGAAAACATGCTGCATCGGGATACCGAGGAGGGAATCTCGGCTTTTATCGAAAAACGGCCGCCAAATTGGCACCAATGAGGCAATTGTTTTACATTTTTTTCCTCACTGTCCGTATTTTTGCACTTTTCAAAAGGGCGACACTGTGGCAAAGCTTGGTCGAGGTTAAGGCCTCAACGATACTTTTGGGTCGCCGTGGGCGGAAGGTCCCTCCGAGCTGGTCTCTCTCACCGGCGCAGACATTCCCGCAGCGGCGACCCCAAGATCCCCCTCTCAATCCGCACTTTATTCGACGCGTGCAGTTCTGTTGCGTCGGTCAGCACTCTGCCCTATGTGGCAGATTATGACACAGAAACTGCATATCGTGGGCGGCGGCATGGCCGGGTCCGAGGCGGCCTGGCAGGCTGCGGAGCTTGGCGTGGATGTCGTGATTCACGAAATGCGGCCCAAGGTGGGCACATTTGCGCATCAGACTGGAAATCTGGCCGAGATGGTTTGTTCGAACTCTTTCCGGTCGGATGACGATGAACAGAACGCCGTCGGTCTGCTGCACTGGGAAATGCGCGCCGCAAACGGGTTGATCATGACGACCGCAGATGCGCATCGGCTGCCCGCCGGTGGCGCGCTGGCGGTTGATCGCGATCCGTTTGCCGAGGCGGTCACCGCCAAATTGCGGGCGCACCCTCGTATCGAAATAACCGGAGAGGAAATCACCGCCCTGCCCGATGTCGGACAATGGATCTTTGCGACCGGGCCGCTAACATCGCCAGAATTGGGCGAAGCCATCCGCACAGAGACCGGAGCCGAGTCGCTGGCCTTTTTCGATGCCATCGCACCGATCGTCTACGCCGACAGCATCGATATGAGCCGGGCCTGGATGCAGTCGCGCTATGACAAGGGCGAAACCGAAGAGGAACGAACGGCCTACCTGAACTGCCCCATGGATCGCGATCAGTATGAGGCGTTCATCGACGCGTTGCTGGCTGCGGACAAAACCGAGTTTCACGAAGGTGAAACCGCAGGGTATTTTGATGGCTGCCTGCCGATTGAGGTCATGTCGGAACGCGGTCGTGAAACCTTGCGGCACGGGCCCATGAAGCCAGTTGGCCTGACGAACCCGCATCAACCGGACGTGAAACCCCATGCGGTGGTTCAGTTGCGCCGCGACAACGCGCTGGGAACGCTTTTCAACATCGTCGGCTTCCAGACCAAAATGAAATACGGGGCCCAGACCGAGGTGTTTCGCATGATCCCGGGGCTGGAGAACGCCAGTTTCGCGCGTCTGGGTGGCATTCACAGGAATACCTTTATCAACTCTCCGACATTGCTGGATTCGCAGATGCGACTGAAATCCAAACCAAATATCCGATTTGCTGGCCAGATCACGGGTGTTGAAGGCTATGTCGAAAGCGCGGCGATGGGTCTGTTGGCCGGTCGTTTGGCCGCCGCTGAAATCATGGGTCTTTCCAAACCTGAAGTGCCGCAGGACAGTGCCATGGGTGCCCTGATCCATCACATCACAGGAGGGGCCGAGGCCAAGACTTTCCAGCCTATGAACGTAAATTTCGGCCTGTTTCGCCCAGTTGACGGCCTTAAAGGCGGACGGCGCGGGCGAAAGGACCGTTACAAAGCCTATACGGACCGAGCTAAAGCTGAATGGAAGAACTGGCTTGCGCATTGGTGACTGGACGCGCCGGGCAAACCGGGCCTAACATACCGGTATGAGCGACAAATACCTCAAAGACACTTACGATTTGGATAGCCCGCAGGAAACCCGGGCACATTATCAGAAATGGGCCCCGTCCTACGATGACGAGGTTGGCGCCAATGGCTATGCCACGCCGGGACGTGTTGCCGAAGCGCTTTGGTCCAAAATGCCCGAGGCGCAGACACCAATTCTTGATTACGGGTGCGGCACAGGCCTGTCCGGCGTCGCATTAAGGGATGCCGGTTTTCAGATCGTCGACGGTGCTGACCCGACGCCGCAGATGCTTGAAGGGGCCAAGGCCAAGGGGGTTTATCGCAACCTGAAGACCTTCGACATCACAAACTCAAAACCTTTGACGGCTGGTGAGTACAAGGCAATCACAGCGATTGGCGTGATCGGCATCGGCGCAGCCCCGCCCGAGACATTGGATATGCTGATGCATGCACTTCCAAAGGGCGGATTGCTTGCATTTTCTTTTAACGATCATGCGCTTGCGGATCATACTTACACCGTTCGATTGAATGACTGGCTGGATATGGGCGCGGCGCGTCTATTGTTCCGCGAATACGGCCCGCACTTGCCCGGCCTGGACCTGAAGTCCGAAGTGTATGTTGTAGAAAAGACGTGACTTTTGTAACCCGGTTTGCCCCGTCACCCACAGGTCCTTTACATCTGGGGCACGCGTACTCTGCCTTGCTTGCCAGCGAAATGGCCATTGCCGAAGGCGGAGAGTTTCTTCTACGCATTGAAGATATCGACCGTTCCAGATCGCGGCTGATATGGGAAGACCAGATTTATGAGGACCTGAGATGGCTGGGCCTGCATTGGCCTGAACCAGTCATGCGCCAATCCGCGCGTTCGGCGATTTATGAAAAAGCGCTTGATGATCTTTGGGTTCAGGGCCTGCTTTACCCTTGTACGTGCAATCGAAGGGACATTCTGGCTGCCGCCAGCGCCCCACAAGAAGGTGCGCCGTTGCATGGTCCGGATGGAATCATCTACCCCGGAACGTGTCGTGGAACTCTGAAAGAACGAGGTTCAGGCGGAGACAGGCGGCCAACGGACATCCCGCTTCGTCTGGACATCTCGGCAGCAACCAAAAAAGCCGCCAGCCTTTTCAAAGACCGCACGATACCAGGAGGACTGGCGACATCGGTAGCGAGTTTCACGGAATTGGGTGAAGGCCCGAACGGCGAGACCGGAGTGATTGAGTTCACTCCGGAGGAGATGGAAACCTGCATCGGTGATGTAGTCCTGTCCCGGCGTGATATGGGAACCTCATACCACCTTTCCGTCGTTCTGGATGATGCGGCACAGGGCGTCACGCATGTTGTTCGCGGACAGGACCTGTTCGAAGCCACCCGAATACATGTTCTGCTGCAGGCGCTGCTTGGTCTTCCGACGCCATTCTACCACCATCACCACCTGATCCGGGATGATACCGGCAAACGGTTGGCCAAGCGTGATGATGCCAGGGCGATCGCCAAATACCGCGCCGAAGGGGCCAGCCCCGGCGATATCCGTGCGATGGTTGGGCTATAGCGGCCGCTACGACATCGGGGCCATCAATTCGACTTCCTCACCATCTCTTACGGCTGTGTAGAAACAACTGCGCCTGTTGGTATGACAAGCCGGTCCTGTCTGGCGCACAAGAACCAACAGGCAATCCCGGTCGCAATCGACCCGGAAATCCACCAGTTCCTGGACGTTCCCCGAGGTTTCACCCTTGACCCAGAAGGACTGACGGGATCTGGACCAATACGTGACGCGGTGCGAATCCAGCGTGCGCTGAATGGCGTCGGCGTTCATCCATGCCATCATCAGAACGTCGCCTGTCTGCTCATCCTGAGCGATGGCGGGGACCAGACCGGATTCGTTGTATTTCAGGTTGGACGGATCAAAGACGGGTGTTTCAGACATGACAAAAACCTTTTGCATCCCGAGGGCTGGCCACTATGTATGGGGAACAGCCAATGAGGGAAAGCCATGTCCGGCGAGAACGATCTAATCAAGCTCTATTCCGGCCGCATTCTGGCGCTTGCATCGGATATTCCGCATTTGGACCGGCTGAATCACCCGGACGCGAGCGTCAAGAAAAGGTCTCCGTTGTGCGGGTCCACTGTCACCGTTGACGTCAAACTGCGCGATGGGCGGATTTCTGATTTTGGACAGGATGTGAAAGCCTGCGCGCTTGGGCAAGCCTCTGCTTCGGTTGTGGGTCAGGCCATTATTGGCGCGACCCGGGCGCAGGTGGAACTGGCGCGCGAACAGCTGTCGGCAATGTTGAAAAAAGCAGGCCCTGCTCCCGACGCGCCGTTTGACGGGCTTGAGGTGCTGATGCCTGCCCGCGATTACAAGAACCGGCATGCCTCGATCTTACTGGCGCTGGACGCGACGGCCGAGGCGATGGAAAAAGCAGAACAGGCCAACTGCGCCTGAACGTGGTATTTTTTCGAAAATCTCTCTAGTCTCCGGGCTGAAATTGGGGAGAGAGAGTTTTGGATAATTTACTTGAGCATTTCGTGACCCTTTGGGTTGTGATCGACCCGATCGGTACAATTCCAGTCTTTGTTGCCGTCACGGCGGGCATCGAGGCTTCGGCTCGTCGCAAGACGGCATTACTCGCTGCGTTGATCAGCGCCGGTGTGTTGCTGTTTTTTCTTGTGTTCGGTCAATTGCTGATCGAAGCGCTGGATATCGGCCTGAACTCGTTTCAGGTGGCCGGGGGGATCATCCTGTTCCTGTTCGCGCTGACGATGATTTTCGGGGAAAGTAAATCGGAAACCGATCAGCGCCTGGTCGAAGAGGATTCTGCAATCAGCACAAGTAAACCCAACCCGGCAATCTTTCCGCTGGCGGTGCCGTCCTTGGCGTCACCCGGCGCTATGCTGGCTGTCGTCATTCTAACCGACAACAATCGATACAGCTTTGCGGATCAGGGAATTACCGCGCTGGTGATGCTGGTGGTTTTGGCAATTGCCGCGGTATTGATGTTGTTGGCCGACCCCATCATCCGGGTCATCGGGCATTCCGGATCGGCCATCATCAGTCGCGTCATGGGAATGATCCTGGCCTCGGTTGCGGTCAATTCAGTTCTATCGGCGCTGATGGAAATCTTCAGAACGGGCCAATTGTAAAAAAAAAACCGCCGCACCTTCCGGGCGGAAAGGGCGGCGGCAGGTAACGCGTTTCTCGTGGAGGTCCGGATATCCGCGTGGGGCCGAGGCATGGCCCCTCAAGGGAATTGGGACAGGCAGGTCACCCTTGACTGAAATGGGGAAACAAGCGCGGCTTAATCGGCACGAGATCGCAGGCAGAAGGGCTTAGAAACCCACGGGAAGGTGAAGGGCAACCACCAGCATGACGACCAGTGACACCGCGCCCGCCGCATCCTGAACAAGTGTGGCTTGCGAGCGGGTAATGGCGGATTTGATCTGGGTCAGCATGGGTTCACCTCCGGTCAGGGTTTTAATCCTTTGTTGACCTTTTGTTCTCATATTTTTTCGAGTCGGTAAAGAACTTTTTGAGAACATTTGTGAACTAAATGGAAATTCTCACCTAACCTACTGAAATCAAACGGATGGCCTGATCCTGTTTCATCAGCCATAGCAGAACTCGCGCGGCCTTGCCCCGGTCTGACGTCAAATCCGGATCCGCAGACAGCAATGCCCTGGCGTCTGACTGGGCAACCGCCATCAATCCGGCCTGACGTTCCAGATCGGCAATACGGAACTTCGGCAAACCGGATTGCGCGGTTCCAATCAGATCCCCGGCTCCTCGCATCTGCAGGTCGGTCTCAGATATGCGAAACCCGTCCTCAGTCTCGCGCAAGACTTCAAGACGTTTGCGCCCACCTTCGCTCAGCGGTGGTTGATACATCAACAGACAGGTGGATGCGTCCTGCCCCCTGCCGACCCGCCCACGCAATTGATGCAATTGCGCCAGCCCGAATATCTCGGCGCGTTCGATTACCATGATCGTGGCATTTGGAACGTTTACGCCCACCTCGATCACCGTCGTTGCTACCAGAACTTTGGTGTTGCCAGATTGAAAGGCATCCATCGCGGCGTCTTTTTCGGCCGGGGGCATTTGTCCATGCACTAGGCCGACCACGTCATCCCCCAGTATCGCGCGCAGCCGCTTGAACCGTTCCTCGGCAGCAGTCAGGTCTGAAACCTCGGATTCGTCCACCAGGGGGCAAACCCAATAGCACTGCCTGCCTTCTTCGATGGCGTGCCTCAGGTGGGCCACAACCTCATCCATGCGTTGCGTGCTGACAACGGCTGTTTTGACAGGCTTGCGTCCGGGCGGCTTTTCATCCAGCACCGAGACATCCATGTCTCCGTATTGCGCGAGCGCCAGACTGCGCGGAATAGGCGTGGCGGTCATGACAAGGACATCGGCGCCCTTCCCCTTGTCCGACAATTCCATTCGCTGGCGCACACCAAACCTGTGCTGCTCATCCACGATTGCCAAATGCAGGGCTTTGAATTCCACATCGCCCTGAAAAACGGCATGTGTGCCGACAAGTATCTGAATATCACCCTTTCTCAGCGCGGCCAGCTTGGCTTTGCGTTCAGCGCCCTTGTCCCGTCCGGTCAGGATTTCCAGCACGACACCAGCCTCGTCCGCGAGTGGGCGCAATCCCTCCAGATGCTGCCGAGCCAGAATCTCGGTCGGCGCCATCATGACGCCCTGCCCGCCCGCCTCGACCGCGATCAGCAACGCCATGAAAGCGACCAACGTTTTGCCGGCGCCAACATCCCCCTGCAGCAAACGGTTCATTCGTGCGGCTGACGCCATGTCGGCGGAAATCTCCTCGATGGCCCGCAATTGTGCACCTGTGGGGCGATATGGCAGGGTGCACAGCACCTTCGATTGCAAAACGCCGGTTGCCCTGCTGACAATTCCGCGCGACTTCCTTTCCCGGCTTCGGGCCAGGGCCAGCGTCAACTGATGGGCCAGCAATTCGTCATAAGCCAGACGCTCACGCGCGGGTGCAAACATTGCTACGTCATCTGCCCCTTGCGGATGATGTGCCGACTGGATGGCCGTTTTCCAGCCCTGCCAGTTCTGACGCGCCACCTGAGCCGGATCGATCCATTCGTCCAAATCCGGAGCGCGGGCCAAGGCGCTATGCGCCGCCTTGTATGCGGTCTTCTGGGTCACGCCTTGGGTCAGATGATAGACAGGTTCAAACTCCGGCAGCTCTCCGGCCTGTTCCGGCGAAACCACGTGATCGGGGTGTACCATTTGCGCCATTCCGTCGAACAGCTCCAGTTTACCTGACACCAACCTGCGTGCCCCTGGCGGCAGAATTTTTGTAAGGTAGTCGCCACGCGCGTGAAAAAACACCAGCTGGAAATCGGCCTGACTGTCCTCGACGTGAATACGATACGCGCCGCCTTTCGTTCTTGGGGGGCGATGCGTGCCGACCGTGACCTCGACCGTCAGTGTTGTTGGCAGGTTTGCACCCTGAATAGTGTCACGCCGCCGCCGGTCGATGACGGCATATGGCAGAGCAAACAAAACGTCACGAGGTGACTCGATTCCGATCTGCCCCAACAACTGAGCTGTTTTCGGACCCACACCTTCAAGTGTTTCAAGCCGGGCGAAAAGTGGGAACAGGGGTTCAGGGCGGCCGCTCATGCATCCCCGATCAGCTGCAGCCAGCCGTCTTCATCCAACGTCGTAATCCCAAGATCCGCCGCTTTCTTGGCCTTTGACCCCGCGCCGGGACCTGCCACAAGCAGGTCGGTTTTCTGACTGACCGAACCTGAAACCTTGGCACCCAACGCTTCTGCCCGAGCTTTAGCTTCCGCACGCGTCATCTTTTCAAGCGTTCCGGTGAATACAACCGTTTTTCCGGCAACCGGACTGTCGGATGCCGGGGCCTCCGGTGGTATGATCGTCAGGTGTCTGCGCAAATCGTCAAACGCCTGACGCTCTTCCGAGTTTGCGAAAGCATCGGACAGGGACAGCCCCAAAGTCGCACCGATGCCGTCAATGCCGGTCAGATCGGACCAGGCCTGTGCAGCCGTCTTCGGGATATCCAACCCGGTTATTGCGGCATCGCGCGCCTCCTTGATCCGTGCTCTTCGGTTGCCGGCTGTCGCGGCTTGGCGCTCAGCCTCCTCTGCTTCATCCGCAGCGCGTTGGGCCAGGGCAGCCGGCCGGGCTGCATCAATGGCCTGCGCCATCGCTTCCCAATCCCGATAGAACAACGCAAGATCCCGTGCGCCCACTTCACCAACGTGGCGTATCCCCAGCGCAAACAGTAGTCGCGCCAACGGGATCGTGCGCTTCTCCTCAATCGCTTCAAACAGATTTCCGGCCGAGGTCTCGCCCCACCCATCCCTGTTTTTCAACCGCGCCAGGTTTTTGCCGTCACGCTCTTTCAGAGTGAAGATATCCGCAGGCGTGTTGATCGGTAGCGTCGGGTCGTCATGAAACATTTCGATCTGTTTGGCGCCCAGACCTTCGATATCGAAAGCCTTGCGAGATACGAAATGCTTCAGCTTTTCAACGGCCTGTGCCGGGCAAATCAAACCTCCCGTGCAGCGGCGAACCGCATCCCCGTCCTCCCGGATCGCTTCGCTTCCGCATTCAGGGCACCGTGTTGGAAATTCGAAAACAACAGAGTCGACGGGACGCTTTGACAGATCCACGTCGGCAACTTTTGGGATCACATCGCCTGCCCGATAGACCTGAACCCAGTCGCCAACCCGAATATCTTTGCCATCTCGGATTGTTCCGCCTTTTGCATCGCGCCCGGCTATGTAGTCTTCGTTGTGCAGCGTCGCGTTGGAGACGACGACCCCGCCAACCGTCACTGGGTGCAGCCGGGCCACGGGGCTAAGCGCGCCGGTACGGCCGACCTGAATGTCGATGGCCTCAAGCCGGGTCCAGGCCAGTTCCGCGGGAAACTTGTGGGCCACCGCCCAGCGTGGCGTGGTCGACCGGAACCCAAGCCTAGCCTGAAGCGCCAGCTCGTTTACTTTGTAAACAACGCCGTCGATGTCATAGCCAAGCGTTGCGCGTTGCGCCTCGATGTCCCGATAATGGTCCAGCATCTGACCGGTTGTTTCACACAGCCGGGTCAGCGTATTTGTGGCGAACCCGAAACCTGCAAGACGTTCAATTGCGACCATTTGCGTGTCAGCCAAAGGTTCTGACGATTCGCCCCAGGCATAGGCAAAGAACCGCAACGGGCGCGTCCGAGTAATTGAGGCATCCAACTGACGCAAAGACCCGGCCGCGGCGTTGCGGGGATTGGCAAATGTTTTGTCGCCAGCCTGTGACTGACGCGCATTCAGGTCGTCGAAATCGACGTGTGACATGTAGACCTCACCCCGAACCTCGAGAACTTCGGGTGCGTCTTCAATGGTTTGAGGAATGTCCGAAATCGTGCGCGCGTTTTCGGTTACGTTCTCGCCCACCTCACCGTCGCCACGCGTTGCGGCCTGAACCAATTTTCCACCCTCATACCGCAAGGACAAGGACAGACCGTCAATCTTCGGTTCTGAAGTGAAGGCAAGCGGCGCATCATCCCGCAACCCCAGGTATTTCCGGATCGAACGATCAAAATCCCTGACGTCTTCGTCGTCAAAGGCATTGCCCAGCGACATCATCCGCACAGAATGTGCAACTTTGGAAAACCCTTCAGCGACGCGCGCACCAACCTGTTCGCTTGGGCTGTCCGGACGTTTCAGATTCGGAAAACGCGCCTCGATTTCTGCGTTTCTGCGCTTGAGCTGGTCGTATTCCGCATCCGAAATCTCGGGCGCGTCTTCTGTGTGGTATTGGGTATTGGCGCGCAGCAAAAGGTCAGAAAGGCGCGCCAGTTCTTCCTGCGCTTCCTGTTCTGTCAGGTCGGTTACCGAAATGGAGTTGCTCATGGCCTCGCCCTGTCACGTGATCTTGGACCTCAGTGATAGGGCGAGGTCATGGCCAGGTCCAGTCGTGCTGTTCGTGAGTGAGGGTGCCGCCCTGAACCGGCAGCGGCATTTTCAGATTTCGCTCAGGCGCCGACTGCCATTCGGGTTTCATCGAGGTTGGCGTTTTGCGGATCGCGCAAAACATAGCCCCGCCCCCAAACCGTATCGATGTAATTTTCACCTCCGGTTGCATTGCTCAGTTTCTTGCGTAGCTTGCAAATGAAGACATCAATGATCTTAAGTTCCGGTTCGTCCATTCCGCCGTATAAATGATTTAGAAACATCTCCTTTGTCAGGGTTGTTCCCTTTCGAAGGCTCAGCAGTTCGAGCATTTGATATTCTTTGCCTGTCAGGTGAACCGCTTTCCCCTCGACCTCAACAGTTTTTGCGTCAAGGTTGACCGCGACACGCCCGGTGTGAATGACGGACTGTGAATGCCCCTTCGAGCGCCGAATGATCGCGTGAATACGGGCAACCAACTCTTCACGATGGAAAGGTTTGGTCAGATAGTCATCGGCACCAAAACCGAACCCTTTGATTTTGCTTTCAGTATCGTCCGCGCCCGAGAGAATCAGGATCGGAGTTTCGACCCGAGCGATCCGCAATTGCCGCAACACTTCATGTCCGGTCATGTCCGGCAAGTTGAGGTCCAGCAATATCAGGTCGTAGTCATAAAGCTTTGTCAGATCGATGCCTTCTTCGCCGAGATCCGTTGCGTAAACGTTCAGGTTGGCATGTGTCAGCATCAGTTCGATGCTTTTGGACGTTGTCGGATCATCCTCGACAAGAAGTATACGCATTCACTGCTCCAATTCAGGTCAAAATTGCAATTTCAATTCAACCTTGATCAAAAATAGTTAACCCGGTGTTACCGTTGAATCATTTATTCATGCTCTACCTTGGGTTGTCTATATTTTTTTAACGCTGTCACTTTTAATGCGTCCACCCCGTAGTCTGCGACGGCGGCGACCCACCCATTGAATTCCTCGTCACTGATTCCATATCGTTTCTTTGCGTCCGATAGGGTAATCAGCCCATACACAACGCCCCGAACGACAGTTGCCTTGCGCGAGGCGACCCAGCGGCGCGTTTCCGCCGGAGGCAGATCAGCCCGTGATAAAACCGTTCCATCCGGCAGGGTTACCGATCTTGGCCCCTCAACTTTGTGCAAATACATCGTTCGCCTCACTTTCTGCTGCGACAAAGCTGCGCCCAGCATACTTAAAGCCACATGAAACCGCCCCTTGAGAGTGTCTAGAATTTTCCTATATTCTGCCGGTCTTTCTTAATCCGCACTGGAAATGCCATGGCCCTCGATACCGAGACACCGCTGAACTCGCTTGGATTTGCCAAACCGCCCTCGGAAACCCGGGTGGTCGTGGCCATGTCCGGTGGTGTGGACAGCTCTGTTGTGGCCGCCTATCTGGCTGATCAGGGGTATGACGTCGTGGGCGTAACGCTGCAGCTTTACGATCACGGCGCGGCACTGGCCAAGAAGGGTGCCTGTTGTGCCGGTATCGATATTCACGATGCACGTCGCGTGGCCGAAGAGCGGGGCTTCCCGCATTACGTGCTGGACTACGAAAACATCTTCAAAGACGCAGTGATCGACGAGTTCGCTGACAGTTATCTGGCGGGCGCAACGCCCGTTCCCTGTATTCGTTGCAATGAGCGTGTGAAATTCAAGGATCTGCTGGAAACCGCTAAGGATCTCGAGGCCGACTGCATGGCAACCGGCCACTACATCCAGCGCAAGGTTGGTCCCAATGGGCCCGAGCTGCACAGCGCTGAAGATGCAAACCGCGATCAGTCTTATTTCCTGTTCTCGACCACGCCGGAACAACTGGATTTCCTGCGTTTCCCTTTGGGGCACCTGCCTTCCAAGGACGCAACCCGCGAGATGGCCGCGCAGTATGGCTTGTCCGTTGCAGATAAACCTGACAGTCAGGACATCTGTTTTGTTCCTGATGGAAACTATGCCGGCGTGATCGAAAAGCTGCGCCCCGGAGCTGCCGAACCGGGTGAAATTGTTCATGCGGACGGTCGCGTTCTGGCACAACACAACGGCGTCATTCACTATACCATTGGCCAGCGGCGTGGGCTGGGCATCGGTGGGCTGAGCGAACCGCTTTATGTCGTCAAACTGGACGTGGACAAGAAACAGGTTGTTGTTGGTCCCAAGGAAATGCTGGCCACACGTACCGTTCCCGTACGCGAGATCAACTGGCTGGGGGACCAGCCGTTCACGTCACAAAAAGAATGGCATGTCTCGGTCAAGGTTCGTTCGACCCGCCCACCGCGCGAAGCGATTGTCAGGCCACTGTCGGACACGACCGCCGAGGTGGAATTGCTGACCCCGGAAGAAGGCATCTCGCCCGGTCAGGCCTGTGTGTTCTATGAAACAGATGGAAGCCGCATTTTTGGCGGCGGATGGATCTGGCGGGGATACTAACGTGGCTTCTGGCCTCAGTCTGTCTGGGGCCTAAAGGGCATCCGTCCCGGTATTGAGAAGAATATACAGACCGACCGCGACCATAATATAGGGTGCGATCCGGTCCAGCCGGGCCATTCTGGGTGCAAACAATTTGGCCTTAGGTGCCCCCCAGGCCGCAACTCCTGTCAGTAGACAAGCGGCGGTGACAGCACCAAACAGCCCTGCCCATCTGTATGAGGCCGAGGATTCCGCAAGAAGCGGTGTCATGACTGCAAACGTGTCTATGGACAGGCTGAGAAACAACAGAACAACCGAGATCACGGCCCCTTGCGGCTGGGCGTCGGTTTTTCCTCGCCCGGAAATCTGCAACCAGATGCCCCGGATACCCAATGCAAGTGGTACAATGCCAAGGTATCCAATAGTCGTTGGATATGTGCTGTGGCTCAGCCCGATGGCGACGGCGGTTGCCAGTAGAAGAACGACGGTTTGCGCGACGGCGAACCCCACGACCGGACGACGTCGGCCCATGACAACGATCAGACCGAACAGCACCGCAAGGTTGTCCAGATTTGTCGAGACCTGCGCGATTCCCGCAGACAGTGCAAACAGAGCGTGATCAATCATGCCCGTTTCGCATCCGTGCCAGCACGGCGCGGGCCGCACGCAATCCCGGAGCCTCTCCACCCCGCCCAAGACGGTCCATCGTGAGGGCCATGGCCTCCTGCTGAGCCTCTGGTACTTCCATGACCTTTGACAAGGCTGCGGCAATCTTGTCGGGGCGGCAATCGTCCAAAAGGCATTCGGGCACGGTGCGGGTGTCTGACACCAGATTGACCAAAGTCACCGTATCCAGCTTGACCATGCGTTCGGCCATCTTCTGGGTCAGCCAGGTCAGTTTATAGGCGATGACCATTGGGGTGGATTGCGCAGCGAGTTCCAGCGACACCGTGCCAGACGCGGCCAGTGCGACATCTGCCGCTGAAAACGCAGCACGTTTGTGAGACGCCGCCTGATCCGCCTCTAGCTCGCGTGGGTCGATCACTACGGGTTCGCCCGGCCATGATCGGATCTGATCGCGCACCGTATCGACGATGTGCGCAACTGCCGGGACCACGACGCGCATGTCCGGATGATCGCGCAAAAACAAACTCAGGGATTCACCAAACACCGGGGCAAGCCGTTCGACTTCCCCGCGGCGTGATCCGGGAAGCGCCAGCAGGATCGGTGCTTCTCCCAGATCATAGGCGCTTCGGAATTCCGATATGTCCGTATCCGTAGCAATGGGTTCGTTGACGACTGGATGGCCGACGAAATCGCATTCCATGCCGGTCTTTGTCATGTATGGCGGCTCGAACGGCAACAAGGCCAGAACGTGGTCGATGACCTTGGCCATTTTGTCGGCCCGACCGGGACGCCAAGCCCAAACGCTAGGCGCAACATAGTGAACGGTGCGAATGTTGCTGCCCGCCTTCACCAGCTTGGCCACACGAAGCGAGAAATCCGGGCTGTCGATGGTAATCAGCACATCAGGCTGCGTATCCAGAACCGCTTGTGCGGTTTCGGCAATGCGGCGTTTGAGGTGGAAGAACTTCGGCAGCACTTCAACCAGGCCCATGACAGACAGTTCTGACATTGGGAATCGGCTGTTCAATCCCTGCGCCTGCATCAAAGGGCCGCCTACCCCGTCGAATTCGACATCCGGGACAAGCGTCTTCAACCCTTCCATCAACGCGCCGCCCAACCGGTCGCCCGAGGGTTCACCGGCGACCAGAAACACGCGCATCAGACCGACCGCTCACGAACGAAAAGGAAAAGACCCAGCCGGTCGCATTCCTCGACGACCCGGTCGCGTTGAAGGACGATGACCCCGCCTTTTTCGATAACGATCCCCGACAGACCTGCCGCAACCGCATCTGACACAGTATCAGGTCCGATCGCAGGCAGATCAACACGATGATCCTGAGAGGGTTTTGGGGCTTTGTACAGAATGCCGCCACCCGCATCCGGCCTTTGGGTCAGGGATTGCAGCATCCAGGCGGTTCCGAAAACCCCCTCAACCGCCAGGGCCTGGCCCTTGGAAACCACGCAGGCCTGACCAATGTCGGCCGCTCCCATGGCCCGCACGATCCCGGCAGCGCGGTCCGCATCCGCCAGATCCGCATCAGAAGGCTGGGTTTCGGTCAAACATCCCAACGGGGGCAACAGTTCAGGCGCGAGATCCTGTGCCGCACGAACCGAAAGCCCATTGTCTTCCAGAATACTGATCACAGCGCGCAACGCGCCGTCGTCGCCAGAGACAATTGCCTTCTGAATAACCGGAACCAATGGCATCGTCGCCGCATCGATCCGCGAAGGATCAATGTTCGGGCGACGCACCGCGCCGGCCATGCAAATCTCGGTCACTCCACGGGTTTGAATATCAGCAATGAAACTGCCGAACCGCTCTATAGGGAAAACGATGTCTGGCGTCAGGTCATCAGGCAGAAAGCCCTCGAGCGCACAGATCACAGGGCGCTCGGGCAAATGGCTCAACACCTCGGTCGGCAATTTCCCGGTTCCTGCGATCAGAGCCAGCACGGTCCTACTTCCCCGGTGTCAGGAATGAACGGTCACTGTGTCCGGTCACGAAATCGACGATGCGCCGCACATACTCACTGTTGTTGCCTTCGCCGATCCGGTGGGCCCGGTCCATGAACGTCCCCTCGCCGCTCGACAGCTCGCGGAAAGCCGCGCGCAAGGCGGCGATATCTTCGCGCGGAACGCCCCGGCGTTTCAAACCAACGAGGTTCAACCCGTCGAGTTCGCCACGAGGTGCCTGAACAAGTCCATATGGAATTACGTCGTTGGCGACCATTGTCAGCGCCCCGATAATGGCACCGCGACCAACGCGGACCCATTGGTGCAAACCGGATATGCCGCCGACGATTACGTCATCTTCGACAATGCAATGCCCTGCAGCCCCGGCGTGGTTGACCATGATGACCCGATTGCCGATCTGCACATCATGCGCCACATGAACACCCGCCATCAAAAGACAATCGTCGCCTACCCGCGTAACACCGCCACCACCATCTGTTCCGGTGTTGATTGTCACATGTTCGCGAATGCGGTTCCGCTGACCAATTTCCAGCCGGGTGTTTTCGCCACCGAACTTCAGATCCTGCGGTATCTCACCGATGACCGAAAAATTGAAGATAACGGTATCCTCGCCAACCGACGTATCGCCGGTCACGACAACATGCGATTTCAGTTCCACGCGATCTGCCAGTTTGACCTGCGGACCGACATAACAGAACGGACCGATGGCACAGTCCTGCCCAATCTGCGCGCCGTCTTCGATGATTGCGCTGGGATGGATGCGGCTCATGTTGTTTTTTCCATGTCCCAGTCGACATAGGCGGAAAACTCAGCCTCGGCCGCAACCTCGCCATCTACGGTTGCCCGACCGCTGAATTTGAAGATCTTGCCGCCCTTTTTGCCACGCACGGTTTCAACGTGCATTTCGAGCACATCTCCCGGAACCACTTTCCGGCGGAATTTGCACTTGTCGATGTTCATGAAATAGATCAGCAGCTCGCTGTCGATGACATCCATTCCGACACCCAGCATGACACCGGCGGTCTGGGCCATTGCCTCGACAATCGTCACCCCCGGCATGATCGGCGTTCCAGGGAAATGACCCTGAAAATGAGGCTCGTTCATGGTGACGTTCTTGACGCCGACCGCGGACTGATAGCCGGAAATGTCTACCACCTTGTCGACCAGCAGAAACGGATAGCGATGCGGAAGGATCCGCTGGATCAACTGAATGTCGGCGCTCTTGGTTTCCGTCGTCATGGTAAACGAGTCCCTTCGTGGATTTCTCTTTTTCGAGTGGTTAGCAAGACCCGCGAACAAGGGCAAGCAAGCCTATTCGCTTGCCTTGTTATCCAATCTTCTACCATCGCCGATCATCGCATTGATCCGACGGATGGCCATGTTGGTGATATCGGACGATTCCGCACGGAACAAAACATTCGACTGTTCGAGGATTACCGATGCCCCGGTCTCTCGCAAGAGGTCGACCAGAACCGGTTGCACCATCTCAAAAAACAGCTTGCGGGAGTTTTCGCTCCGGCGGGCGAGCGCATCAAGTTTGGCCCGCTGTCCTTCGCGGTGGGATTGCACCTTGTCATCGAACGCTTCGGCGAGTGGCCGGAACTCTTCGGCTGTCAACGTCGACCGCCTTTCCGTCAGTTCCTTTTCTTCCTTGCTCAATTCGGCAACGATTCGTTCGTTTTCTTCCGCCAACAAGGCACTTTCGGCGTCAATTTCGCGCAGGATGCGCTGACCGAATTCTGACCCAGCGAAAAGGCGTTCGCTGGACAATGTCAAAACACCAGATTGCGGCACACCCAGTTGCTGTGCCGTACCTTGCGTTGCAACTCCGCCAAGCAAAAGCAGAATGACAAAAAGGGCCCGAACCGGGCCCTGAATGTCTGGAATAAACCGCATGACCATCAAAGGATCAGAACTGAGCCTGAATGGTCAGGTCAAAGCTGCGCTCCTGGTCAAAGTCTTCCTTTTTGAGTGCTTTGGAGAAGTTAAAGCGCAATGGGCCAAACGGTGTATCCCAAAGAACTGACACGCCCAGAACATGGCGAATTGAGCCATCAGCACCGACGATATTCGCCCCTGCGGTATTGACGTTGTCGATGTTGTATAGGTTGCCGACGTCGTAGAAAACACCACCGCGCAGGCCCAGTTCTTCGGGGAGGCCAAGCGGGAAATCAGATTCGAAGCGGGCCACCCAGTAATAGTTGCCGCCAATCGCATCATCCTGACCGTTCGACAGATCGCGCGGGCCGATACCAGCCGGATCGAAGCCGCGGAAGGTACTTGGGCCAAGAACAAAGCGATCCACGGTTCGGCTGAAATCGTTGCCTCTCCAATGGAATGCGCCCATTTCCAGTGAAGCGCGCAGGACGACCTCTTCGCTCAGAACACGTGTCTGGGCAATGCCGCGCGCGGTCGATTTGATGAACTTGTCGTCGCCCCCAAGTCCGGCCGCGTCCACACCGACCTCAAACAGGACACCAGCGTTTGGATTCAGACCGGCGAGCCGGCTGTCATACACATAGGAAATACCCAAGGCACTGCTGCTGCGTTCCCCTTGCGCAATTTCCGAGGCAATCACGGCACCGTTGATCTGGTTGTCCTGCTGCGTCATTTCACTGCGGTCCCAGCTGTAACGCAGGCTCAGCGACGAAAGTTCGCCAATCGCATAGCTGATTTGCGGGGTGAAGAAGACTGTGTCGGTGTCATAGCTTGCAAAGCTCGAATTGGTTGTCGAAAGACCAAGGCCTAGATCGAAGCGCAGCTTCCGGCCCAACAGATAGGGTTCGGAAAAGTTGATGACGTATTGTTCCGAATCCTGCGCGGTTGAAAGCGAAAGACCCAAGTTCTGTCCGCGTCCCAGGAAGTTGGATTCGTTCAGACCGATCGCAATACCAAATCCGTCAGCGGCCGAGAAACTACCGCCAAGGCTGAGAGAGCCGGTTGGCTGTTCTTCGACGTCCACATCAACGATGACCTGACTGGGCGATGACCCTTCACGAGGTTCCACATCCGCCGTTGCGAAGAAACCAAGGGCACGAATACGCTCGGCGCTCTGGCGAATTTCGCGGGGGTTGAACGGATCACCTTCGACGGTATCGAACTGACGGCGGATCACACGGTCCAAGGTCGTCGTGTTTCCTTCAATGTCGATCCGTTCGACAAAAATCCGCGGACCGCGGGTCAGAACAAATTCGACGTTGAGCGTCAGATCTCTCTCGTTACGGGTAACACGCGGCTCTACCCGCAGGAAATCAACGCCCTGCTTCAGACCCAACCGTTCCTGCCGGGCGATCGAGTTTTCGACCAGAGAAGGCGAATACGTTACGCCCGGCTTGATTTTCAGGGCTTGCTGGTACGCGGCAGCGTCTACGCCGGGAATTTCGCTGACAGTCGTGATTTTTCCAAACGAGAACTTCTGGCCTTCGGTGATGTTCATCACCAGAAAGAACGCATCCCGTTCGCGGGTGAATTCTACATTTGCGCTGTTGACCCGAAAGTCGACATAGCCCCGCGACAGGTAAAAGTCGCGAATAACCTGTTTGTCGAATTCGATACGGTCCGCGATAAACGTGTCGCCGCGCAGGAAAGTCCGCAGGATGTTCGCTTGCTTGGTCTCTAGAACCCTGCGCAGGCGCCGGTCGGAATATGCGCGGTTGCCGACAAAGCTGACCCGCTCAACTTCGATCGTTGTGCCTTCGGCAATTTCGAACACCAAGTCGACACGGTTATCGCTGCGCCGGATAATGCGCGGAATGACAGTTGCAGCAACGCGACCCTGTGCCGAGTAAATATCAGCAATCAGGTCCGCGTCCGCTTCGGCAACCTGAGGCGTAAAGACCCTGCGCGGCTGCGAGGAAATCGCATCCATCAGGACATTGTCCTTAACGCGACGATTGCCCTCGATGCTGATCTGGTTGATCGTGGGGTATTCCTGAACCTCGATTACCAATATCGACCCGCGCGGTGTCAGTTCGACTGTTTCAAAAACACCACTGTCAAGCAATCGCTGATAGGCATCATTCAACTGTCCTGCCGTCACGGTTTGACCCGGTTCGATTCCGGTCCGCGAGATAATCGTCGAGGTTTCGATGCGTCGGTTACCTTCCACCTGGAAGGAATTGATCGTGAAGTTCTGGGCATGTGCCGTCTGCGGCGCAGCCACGAAACTCATTGCACTAAAAAGAAAAAGAAACGTTAGTGTGCGCCACAAAATATTGTTTGCAGTCTTGTTCACACCGCAGAATATGCCCACGCCCCGCCTGTCCGTCATTTTTTTCACTACCCAGAATTTTCAGACTTTTAATGCTGAGTAACGGGATTGAAGGGTCTTGTCAAAAGCGCAAAAACACAAAACGGCCCAGCGGGCCGTCTAAATCAATCAACATGTTGGGCGAGAATCACATACCTGCCAGGTATGCCCCACCTGCAAGCGCCAGAGCTGTCGCGCCAAAGCACAAAAGAACATCCCAGTTCAATATGAACAGAACGCTGAACCCTTGATAGGATTTTTGCAGAGTCTTTGGCATCGGTCTCTAAGCCTGTCTTTCAATACACCAAACAATCTTAGCCATGGATTTGGGCAAGATTGCGGCATCAATGTGCGCGGGGCGTCACATTCAGCAGAACAGGTCGTTGCTAACAGAAAACAGCATCAGCCCAAGTATCAAACTGATCCCTACTCCCATCAGAATCCGCAAGACTGCGTCGCTTGGCGGTTTGCCCGCGACCGCTTCATACGCGTAGAACACCAGATGACCGCCATCCAATGCCGGGATCGGGAACAGATTCAGAAGGCCTACGGCCGTCGACAGAACCGCGATGAAGAACACAAAACTCTGCGCGCCCTGACTGGCCATTGCTCCGGATGTCTCGGCAATACCGATAGGACCGGACATGTTGCAGGTGCTGATCGCCCCTGTAATCATATGCCAGATGCCAGACAAAGAACCGTTGATTACGCGCAAAGTCTGACGCGCCCCACCTGTCAGGGAATCCAATAGACCCGCCGGAACAGTAGCCGGTTCCAGCATCATCCCGCCGACGATCCCGATACGCCAATGCGTTACGAATCCGCCGTCCGGCTGAGGTTCATCCGTACGTCTTGGGGCTAAGGCAAATTCCAGATCGGCGCCGTCCCGCCAGACGTTCAGCAACAGCACACGCCCGTCAGATCCTTCGACCCGCTCTTTCAATTGCTCGAAGGCAAAAATGGGTTCTCCATCCACCGACGTAATCACGTCGCCCGATGCCAGTTGAATGTCCATTGCAGCACTGCGCGGTGTAACCTGCTGGATCAGCGGCGGAAACAGCCAGGGCGCGGACACATTCAGTGTCTCGCCGTCCCGGATGATGGTGTATTCCAGGCTCGGTTCAACCGGCAGAGACTCGGTAAACTCGGTCCACGAGATTTCCTCGTCGAAATCCGGGGTAGGAATACCGGCAATTGCGATGATCTCATCGCCTTCCCGCAACTCCTGAACAGAACCGGGCAATGGTTGGAGTTTGCCCACCGTTAGTGGCTCTCGTGAAACACCCTGAGACCAGAAGATCAGCCCGAAAACCAGGATGGACATTGCGAAGTTGAACGCGGGCCCCGCCGCGACGGTCGCCGCACGGGCCCACAAAGGTGCACCGTGCATGGTACGGCGTACTTCTTGAGGGCTTTGTTCTGTAATTTCGTGCATCGCAGCTTCGTCCTTGCCCGAAGCAGCGTTGGCATCCCCCAGAAACTTGACGTAACCGCCGAACGGCAACAGTGCGATCTGCCATTTTGTCCCGCGCTTGTCCATGCGGCTCCACAGGACAGGCCCGAATCCGATGGAAAACACCTCGGCATGAATGCCGGACCAACGTCCAACGATATAATGGCCGTATTCGTGCACCGCGACGATGACGGACAGTGCAACCACAAAAGCAACAATCGTGTACAGCAGGCTGCCGAATTGAGGGATCAGGGAAAGAGTGTCCAAGGGTTTATCCTGCTCGTTGGAGTATGGCTTCGTCGACCCATTGACGTGCCAGATGGTCCGTTTTTTGCACATTATCAAGGGTCATAGGGGCATCAATAAGGCCATCTTCTGTATCAAATCTGTCCAGAACCGCTGCAACGGTATCGCCCATCTCAAGAAATCCGATGTCCTTGGCGATAAATCTGTCCAGAGCACGTTCTTTGGCCGCGTTGAAGACGGCACCGGAAAGACCCCCACGGGCCATCACCTCGCGCGCCAGCCGCAACGCGGGGTACCGCGATTCGTCAGGGTCCTGAAACCGAAGCTGCCCAAGCCGTGCTAGGTTCAGACGGTCGACCGGCAGGCTCTGCCTTTCGGGCCAGTGCAGAGCGTAGCCAATGGCATGGCGCATATCCGGTGCACCCATATGGGCCATGACAGCGCCGTCACTAAACCCGACCAGTGCATGTACAATCGATTCCGGGTGGATCAGAACTTCGATCTGGTCCGGGTCTATTCCAAAGAATTCTTTCGTTTCAATTACCTCCAGCGCCTTATTGAACATTGATGCGCTGTCGATGGTAATCCGTTGTCCCATGTTCCAATTGGGGTGACTCGACGCTTGCTCGACCGTCGCGAGGGCCAGGTCCGACAAGGGCCAATCACGAAACGCCCCGCCGCTAGCGGTAATGATCACCCGTTCGACGGTCTCAATGTTTTCTCCGACCAGCGCCTGAAACACGGCCGAATGTTCACTGTCCACAGGCAGCAGGCGCGCGTTGTGTTTGCGCGCAGTCTCCAGAACCAGAGAACCAGCACACACCAGCGTCTCTTTGTTTGCCAAGGCCAGCGTCGCCCCTTGTTTCAGGGCTTCGATGCCCGGAGTTAACCCGGCTGCGCCCACAATGGCCGACATTACCCAGTCGGCCGGACGGGATGCAGCCTCGGCCAGTGCTATTTCGCCTGCCGCAACCGCGACCCCGCTGCCGGACAGCGCGTCTCGCAAATCCTCAAGCCGGTTTTCATGGGCGGTCACGGCCAGATCGGCGCCGAGCCGGCGTGCATCTTCGGCCAGTTGTCGGATGTTTGCCCCGCCCGTCAGCGCAACAACATCGTAGGACGAAGGATTCCGGGCGATCAGGTCAATGGTGTTTTGACCGATGGAACCGGTCGCGCCAAAAATTGAGATCCTGCGCATTACATAACCCCGGGGGCGTAGAACAACCCTGCGATCAACACGAACAAGGCAGCCCCCATCATTCCATCGAACCGGTCAAGAAAGCCGCCATGCCCGGGTATCAGGTTCGAGCTGTCCTTGACGCCAAACTTTCGTTTAACCGCGCTTTCCACGATATCCCCGGCCTGACTGGCCATCGACGCCAGCACCGAAATCAGCACAAACAGCACACCAAACCCGGCCTGCATCGCGACAACACCGCCAACAATGGCTGCCGCAACCCAACCGCCTGCCGTACCGGACCATGTTTTCTTCGGGCTTACCTTGGGCCAAAACTTAGGGCCGCCAAACGTTTTGCCAACAAAATACCCTGCAACATCTGTTGCGACGACAACGGCGATCAGCCAGACCATCCAGCCAAAACCCATGGTTTCACGGATCGAGATGAAACCCAGGCCAGCAGCAGCGATCCAGAAGGCAAACGCGGCATAAAGCCCTTTTGCCCGACTGATCTGCCCTGCCCCGACCAGCGCAGGTGCCAGCAAAAACGGCAACGTGTAAAGCGCAGGCAGGTGATAGCTGAGAACAACGGCAACCCCGGTCAAAATCCCCAACTGAACCGCCAGACCGGTTTGACCCGGATCAATCATGCGAACCAGTTCCCAGGTCATGATGGCGCAGGCCGCAGCGATGAATGCTTCGAACCACAATCCGCCAAGCCACACTTCCACAGCACCGATAGCAACCAGAACAGCTGCCGACAGAATTCGGGCCGTCAGGTCAGACCATCGACCATCGCTCATGCGAGAACTGCGCCAAAGCGGCGCTCGCGCGAGCCAAAGTTCCGACACAAATGTTCAAGTTCAGCTGCTGTGAAATCCGGCCAAAGCGTGTCGATGAACTCATATTCGGAATAGGCTGACTGCCACAGAAGAAAGTTCGAAATCCGCGCTTCGCCGCTGGTGCGAATTACAAGGTCCGGATCCGGAAGAACATGCGTATCCAAGTATCTTGGAAGCGTTTCTTCATCCACATCTTCGGGGCGCAACCGGCCCGCTGCCACGTCGCGCGCCAGACGTTGCGTAGCGCGGGCAACTTCATCCCGCCCGCCGTAGTTCAGGGCAACCGTGAGATGGACCAAGTCATTGTCTCGGGTTTCTTCCTCAAGCGAGTCCATCAGTCTGGTCAGCTTGGAATCCAGACGCACCCTGTCACCGATAAAGCGAACGCGAATACCGTTTTCCTTCAGCGTTCGCGTTTCTTTGATGATGTATCGGCGAAACAGGCTCATCAGTCCGGCGACTTCAACCTGTGTTCGTTTCCAATTCTCTGTCGAAAAGGCGAATACGGTCAGATACTTCACGCCAAGACCGGGGCAAGCTTCGACCACCTCGCGAACACGCCGCGCACCTGCGTGATGTCCATACAGCCTAGGCCGGCCACGTGCTTGAGCCCAACGACCATTGCCATCCATAATGATGGCGACATGGCGCGGTCCGGCGGCGATAGGAGTGCGGGGATCGTTGGGCATTCTTCCGGCTCAGACCTGCATAATTTCTGCCTGTTTGGTCTCTAGTGCGGTATCAACCGATTTAATCATCTCATCGGTCAAATCCTGCACCTCGGTCTCCCAGAATTTCTGGTCGTCTTCAGACATGCCGTCGGACTTGGCCTTCTTGATCTGGTCCATGCCATCCCGGCGCACGTTCCGAATGGAGATCCGTGCGCTTTCAGCGTATTGCCCTGCAACCTTGCCCAGTTCGCGACGACGCTCTTCGTTCAACTCGGGGATCGGCAGCATGATGATGGTGCCGTTCAGTTGAGGATTTATGCCCAACCCACTTTCCCGAATGGCTTTTTCCACTTTGCCGACAAGGGACTTGTCCCACACGTTCACGGTGACCATCCGGGGTTCCGGCACGTTGACGGTACCCACCTGGTTGATCGGGGTCAGCGAACCATAGGCATCTACCATGATCGGCTCCAGCATCGAAGCTGATGCCCGGCCAGTCCGCAGGGATGCAAATTCGGTTTTCAGGTTTGCCATTGCGCCGTCCATGCGGCGTTTCAAATCATCAGTGTCCAGTTCAAAATCGTCAGACATGCTGCTCACTCCCCGTTTTCAGGTACTGTTGGAATGGGTCTTAAGCCATCGCAAATGGGATGTATAGCAATGATGAGCCGGAATTGCGCCAATGACCAGAGGTGTTTCCGGCATTTTTGAGGTGTTTCCTCGGCAAAAGAACCGGCCAGCATTGGCGCTGGCCGGTTAGAAAATCACCGGGTGCGTCACGCGTTTACATCAACGACAACACGGCCCTGAACCTGTCCTTGAAGAATATCCGCGCCAAGTTTGGGCAAATCGCTTAGGGATGCAGGCTGTACCATGGCGTCCAGTTTTTCCATGGGCAGGTCTGTCGCGATACGTTTCCACGCGCGCACCCTGTTGTCATAAGGCTGCATCACGCTGTCGATGCCCAACAGGTTGACGCCCCGCAACAGGAACGGGATGACCGTCGCAGGCAGGGCCGCCCCACCGGCCAGACCAACCGCGGCAACCGATGCGCCATATTTCATCTGTCCCAGAACCCGGGCCAGCATCGCACCGCCTACCGCATCAATACAGCCCGCCCAGGTCTCGCTTTCCAGCGGGCGTTTTGTGGTCTCGTTCAGATCCTCGCGCGGAACGATCGTGGTCGCGCCCAGAGATTTCAGATAATCGGCAGCTTCCGCGCGCCCCGTTACTGCGGCAACTTCATAGCCCAGATTTGCCAGTATCGCAGTTGCCACGGACCCAACGCCGCCGGCCGCGCCTGTGACCAGTACAGGACCCTGACCCGGCTGCAGGCCATGGTCCTCCAGCGCCATGACCGCAAGCATAGCAGTGAAACCAGCTGTACCCACAGCCATAGCCTGCCGCGCGTCCAGCCCATCGGGCAAGGGAACCAGCCAGTCGGCCAGTGCGTTGGCTTTCTGCGAATAGCCGCCCCAATGGGCCTCGCCCACGCGCCAACCGGTCAGAACCACTTTGTCGCCCGGTTTGTATCTGTTGTCCGAAGACGTCTCGACCGTTCCTGCGTAGTCGATGCCCGGAATATGCGGATAGCTGCGGACCAGCCCGCCGCCTTTGGCCGACAAGCACAGACCGTCCTTGTAATTTATGGTAGAGTATTCGACGGCGACCGTAACCTCGCCATGGGGCAGATCATCAATCGACAGTTCTTTGATCGACGCACTGGCCAACCCGCTTTCTTCGTCTTTCTCCATTACCAACGCATTGAACATCGTGCTTTCCTTTCCTTTTCACAGCCAGGATATCGCATTTACCTGGTAAGATTTTTCGGGGTGGTGTGCAGTGACAAGGGCATAGCCCCTGCCCGTCAGGCCCAGAATTTGGCCTGAACAACCGCCTTGCGCATGCCCCGTGAAGTTTGAATTTCCAGTTCCGTACCCGCTGCCCAATGGCTGGCGTGTACCATTCCGATTGCAACGTTTGTTCCGAAATCCGGCGACCAGACGGCCGATGTGACCTGCCCGACCCGTTTCCCTTCACTGAAGGTTGGCCAGGCCCGGTCGCACGGGGGTACTGGATCGCCGTCAATCGCGACCGGCCGGATCTGCTGTTTGGGACCCTTCTCGGAGGCCGTCACCAAAGCGTCCCGACCCACACATTCCGTCACGACGTCCGTATTGCAGAACTTGCCCAACCCGCATTCATGCGGGGTGTTTTCGTGGGTCATGTCGTTACCATAAGACAAAAGCCCGCCTTCGATGCGTTCAATCAGGTTTGGGCAACCGGCGCGCACATGCAGATCTTCCCCGGCTTTGAAAAGGGCGTTCCATAGCGGCATACCGATATCACTGCCGTCTACATAAACCTCGAACCCGCCCTGTTTCGAGTATCCGGACCTCGCGATGAAAAGATCGCGCCCTTGAAACCGGAACAGGCCGAACCGGAAAAACCGGATGTCGCGGATCCCGTCGCCGAAAACACGCGCCATCAACTCATCAGATTTTGGGCCTTGAACCGCCAGAGGCGAGACATCCGGTTCCCAAACCTGAACATCCAGTGCAAGCCCATTCGCCAAGCCATTGACCCAGAACAACAAGTCACTGTCCGCGATCGATATCCAAAAGCGGTCTTCGGACAATTTCAGCGCGACGGGGTCGTTCAGCATCCCTCCGGCCTGGTTCACGATCGGAACATAGTAGCACTGACCGGTCACCATTCCGCTCAGATCACGCGGGGTGAGCATCTGCAGCAGGCGCGCTGCATCAGGACCGCGAACCTCGATCTGACGCTCGCAAGAAACATCCCAAACCTGAACGTGAGTCTTGAGATGGCGGTAATCCGTTTCAAGCGACTCGAACACCGTCGGCAACAACATCCTGTTGTAAACCGTGTACGCTTTGACACCCGCTTCCTCGACACCTTCGGAAAAAGGTGTTCGGCGCAGTCGGCGTGACGGTGAAATCAGGGCCATTCAGGCACCCTCCGGCAGAAAAACCAGATCACTGACCGGCGCGGATGAGTCGGCTTCCGTCAACATCTTGTGCAACTGTCCCCGATGATGGGTCTGGTGATTGAACATGTGGATGACGCATTGCGCGTAAGGCTTTGTAACATCAGCTTCTTTTGCGGCTGAAAACCAGGTAAAGTCTCCGGTCAAGACGTCGTCACCCAACTCGTCGGCCCATTTGGCAATACGGACATCAACAGTCTCACGAAGCGGTAGCCAATCGGACAGACCAGCGCAGACAGATGTGCTTTCCGGGATCCCGCCACCCGGTCCCGTTCCCTTGTCAAAGCGCGAAATCCAGATCCAGTCACCCCACAAAAGATGGTTGGCCGTTCCCATGATCGAGCCAAAGAACGCACCACGCTCACGCATCAGTTCTTCTTGTGGCAGCGCTTGCAGGAATCCTTTTAACTGGCTGTTCTGCCAGTTATTGTATCTGGCCATTTGACGCGCATAGGCACCTGTAATCATCATTTGGGCCCATGCCAGTCGATGGGGCAGATTTCAGCGGACTTGCCACCAAAATCCCAGACCCGGCCATAATCGCGAACCTTTGATTTGTTTCCCTTCGCGACAATGATGTCCGGTCCCATCCAATACTTCGAGTTGGAAACCATCACCGGATGCTCGGGGTCCTTGCCTGCCAGCATTTCAATTTCACCCTGAATCTTCCGGCCGATCATGATGCGACGTTTGGTTCCGTCCCGCTCGATCTCGACCGGAGCGCGCTCGGCCCCAATGATTTCGCTGACCAGCATGGTAAAAAGCCCGGTCGTTCCGCCGGCCTGCCCGCTGAATATCTGAAGCAAGCCATTATACGCCTTGCCGTTGGCGCGTTCGTCCACATACGCGGCCACTTTCCACTGGCCTTCCCCCATACGGCCGGGAATATCGACCAGCAATCCCACGTTCAGGCCCGACAGGTCCTCACCTTCATAGTGCCCCTCATCAATGATGATACCCATCCAGGCATGGCAGTGACCCTCGGTCGGGGGGTGCGCGCCCAGCGAGACGACGCAGGGGCAAAACACATCGCAGGAGCAATTCAGGATCAGTTCACCCTTGATGGACCAGTCCGTCGGGCTCATCTCGCGGCGTTTGGGGTTCGGCATGCGACTGTCGATCCGCTGGCTGATCGGAAGCTTGTCGGAATCCTTTTTTCTGTTTTTAGCCATAAGCTTCCCCTCCGTAAATAATAGGATACACGAGCAGAAGAAGGCCACCCGTGATCAATGCGAACCCCAGCGGTCGTGTGACCGCGTGACCGATCTGGGGTAGTTTTTCCAAAACCATGAACAGGGTCGCCAGACCCATCCACAACAGGCTCATGACACCGCCCACAAACCCCAGCGCCATGAAGCCCCAGCAACAGCCAACACAAAATGCGCCCAGCCCAAGCCCCATCCGCAAGCCACCCAGGAAACCGGTCTTCCAGTGGCCAAGGAAGTACGTCATCGGGGCGTGACACACACCATGACACACCTCTTTGGCGCGACTGAACTGAAAAGCGCCCACAACGATCATAAGTCCAGCGGCGAAATAGCCGGATTTGGCGATACCGAGCATGTCGACAATGCCGCCAAAAAGCAGCGAAAGCTGAACCGCGGCGATAAAGGCGGCAAATCCAACCCAAACCAGAAAATACCCAGCCAAAACGCCGACCCAACCGGCACGCGTTCCATTGGCGCTGTGGATAAGATCATCGTAACTGCGCAGCGTCGGAACCAAAGTCGGCAACATCATGGCCGCCATCATGATAGCCCACATCCAGAACAGAGGACCAAACTCCGCCATGGGCATGTACATGTCCATGCGCGGGTCCATCACGCGCATCGCCTCGCCCATCGGACCCGGACGCCCGATCAGATCGAGGTCCATGTCGCGGCTCATTGAGAACATCATCCACCACGCCCAGAGGATCGTGATGTAGAAACTCAGCCAAAGACCGCTGCGTAAAACTGCGCGACTCACTCGCTCCTCCCGACTCAGTCCTTGCATTTCAAATGTCAGACTTTTAAATGTCAGACAAATAAAAACTGAGTTTTGGCGTGTCGGACATGAAAGTTGATCCCAAAAAACCGGCTGACTTGTCGGCACAGATCGCTCAGGCCATTCGCGACGCCATTGTCTCGGGTGAGTTGATTGTCGATGCGCGCCTGCCGTCCGAGGCCGAGTTGTCGGAACAGTTTGAGGTCTCACGGCCGACCGTGCGCGAGGCGCTCAAAAGGCTCGCCGCGCAATCGCTTATCCGAACCCAGCGTGGCGCTTCAGGTGGTGCTTTTGTCAACAAACTGAGCTTTGAGGACGCCTATTCACAGCAAGTCACCACCTCGACTCTGTTGCTGTCAATGAATGCTGTCAGCTTCGACACCGCCTGCGAAGCCCGTTACGCGCTCGAGCGGGCCTGTGCCGCCCTTTCGGCAGAGCGTCACACCCCGGACCACCTGACCACAATGCGGGCCGAAATCTATCGTCAGTCACAACCCGGGCTGACGGATGAAGCTTTTTGTGCCTCGGATGTTGCCTTTCATCGCGCTTTGGTCGACGCCGCAGGCAATCCGGTTTTGTCCTACCAGCTGGCGGGTGCGGTCGAAGCGATGCAGCCGCTGATGAACATGATCACCTTCTCCGCCCGCTCCCGGGAAGAGATCATTGCGCTGCACAACCGGATCGCCGATTCGATTGAGGCGCGGGATGCGGTGGCGGTGGACCGAACGCTCGTCGAACTGGAAACCTACACGAGGCAACTGGCCCATGACGTGGCTGAACGCCGACGCAACCCAGCCTGATTTCGCATCAGATAAAGCTTGACGGAGGAGGCAGACGAAAACGACACTCGGGCAGGCAGCATGACAGCCGGCATGAAGACCGGATCTCTCAATGCAAATTGAATTACAATTACTTACGGGAGGACGTTATGAACCAAAGACCGGACCCAACCTTTTACCCATCCGCCAAGCTGGCGATGGAGGGCCCAACGGAAACTCTGGCCTTCACGCTGATGCTTAGCCCCGACTTTTCGCAACCGGATGGTCTGGCTGTCGTTAACGTCGATCCGACTTCGGCGGATTACGGAAAAATCGTTCATGAGGTGATCATGCCCGAAAAGGGTGACGAGTTTCACCATTTCGGCTGGAACGCCTGCTCATCATCGCTGTCGCCGCTCAGCGGCCATGCATTTCTAGAACGCCGCTATCTGATCATTCCCGGCATACGGTCCAGCCGCATTTACATCATCGATGTCAAAAACCCGCTGGAAGCGAAGATTCACAAGATCATCGAACCCGAGGAAGTTTTTGCCAAGACTGGATATTCCCGGCCTCATACCATTCACTGCGGCCCCGAAGGCATCTACGTCAGCACATTGGGTGGCGGTGGCAAAGACGGCACAGACGGCCCGCCGGGTATCTTCATCATGGATTGCGAAAGCTTCGAGATCATAGGCCGATATGAAATCGAACGCGGGGTTCAGGACAAACACTATGACTTCTGGTGGAACCTGCCGCGCGATTACATGGTCAGTTCCGAATGGGCGCTGCCGCCGCAGTTTGAAAACGGGATCGTGGCCGAGGATCTGCTGTCGAACAAGTACGGCCACCGCATCCATTTCTGGAACCTGCGCAGCCGCACGAATATCCAAACCATCGATCTAGGTGAAAACCATCAGATGGCGTTGGAAATCCGCCCGGCGCATGATCCGGTCAAACAACACGGCTTCTGTGGGGTTGTGGTCGATACCACGAATTTACAGGGGGCTATTTTCACCTGGTGGCGCAACGATGACGGGACATTCGAAGCCAAGAAGACCATCACAATCGATCCGCAACCCGCTGATCCCGATGATCTTCCCGATCTTCTCAAGGGGTTCTCGGCCGTTCCGCCTCTGGTCACGGATATCGATCTGAGTCTGGACGACAAGTACCTCTACGTCGCCTGTTGGGGCACCGGTGAGATGCATCAATACGATGTGTCGGACCCGATGAACCCGACCCTGGCCGGCAAGGTCGAGATCGGCGGGATCGTCAAAAAGACCAAGCATCCCAACGGCAATGATTTTGGTTACGGACCGCAGATGGTTGAGATCAGCCGGGATGGCAAACGCGTCTACTGGACCAACTCGCTGTACTCCACCTGGGATGATCAGTTCTATCCGGGCGAACGCGGCGCAGCCATGGTCAAGGCCGATGTCGGTGACAATGGCGGCCTGACACTGGACCCGAAGTTCTGGGTCGACTTCCCCAAGGGCTATCGCAGCCACCAGATCCGGCTAGAAGGCGGCGACTGTTCGACGGACAGTTTCTGCTACCCGTCCGTCTGATTTGGAGTTCCTGATGACATCAACGGCCGGCCTGTGGCTGGCCGTTGTGCTTAGCGGTGCATATCACGGCCTGAACCCCGGCATGGGCTGGCCGCTGGCCGTTTCAGCGGCATTGATGGAGCAGAAGCAATCGGCCCTTTGGCGGGCGCTGACTGCCTTGGCTGGGGGGCACTTTCTGGCCATGCTCGGGGTCTTGCTGCCGTTCGCGCTGATGGCGGTTTTGGTGGATTACCAGCGCGAAATTAGGATCGGCGCAGCCCTGATCGTTATCGCCATGGGCCTTTACATCGCGATTGTCCGTCGCCACCCCCGCGCCCTGTCCCGGGTTGCTCCGGGAAAGCTGGCATTGTGGTCATTTCTTGTCGCTCTGGCCCATGGCGCCGCGCTGATGTTGGTTCCAATCTATCTGGGACTATGCAATCTGGATGAGCTGGACGCCGGGCATCGTGCGGTTTCCGAGATCATGACGACCAACGGTCTTCTGGTGCTGGCCGTTGCCGCGCTTCACACAGCAGCGATGGTTTTGGGCGGAGGCATTCTGGCCTATGCCGTCTATCGCTGGTTGGGTCTGCAATTCCTGTCACGAAGTTGGTTCAACCTTGAACTCATCTGGGCACTTAGCCTTATCTTTGTGGGGATACTGGGCCTGTGGTCGGCAATTTAGGTTCTTTCCTTTGCGAAGATGCGCATTACTCTCCCTTTCAACAAAAACGACATGAGACCGGAATGACCCCGACCCTGAATACGCTTGCCGCGATACTGACAATCGGCTTTGGCCTTTTCGGCTTTCTGGCTCCAGCCTGGACTGCGGCTTCACTGGATTTAGCCCCAACAAACAGCACCATGGGCCTGAGCGAGATGCGCGCTTCAGTTGGCGGATTGTTCGTAGTCACCGGCCTTGCTGCTTTGTGGTTCAATAGCCCAATGGCCTACACGATGCTTGGCGTGGTCTATGCCGGCGCGGCATTGGGCCGGTTCGTATCGATTGCACTGGACAACCCGCCACTGGCCAAGGCGATGGTTTTCGGCGGAATCGAACTGGCGTTGGCAATCTGGCTGATCCTGGCGAACATGAACAAATCAGTTTAATATTTTGAAAAGAAACAATTAAATCTGTCAAATTCTGGATTTGCATCCGATCGGAACGTCACCTATATATGAAGGGTCCTTCGGGACTATGGACATAAACGCGCTCGTAATAAGCGGATCGGACCCGGGGGCGGTACCCGGCGGCTCCACCAATATCCTTCGTTTGGGGAACATGGGGCCGAAACAGGATCGACGAACGTCTAAAGGAGTTAGCTTTGTCTCGGCTGTCTGCCACCGTTATCGGCGAAAATAGTACAATTGCAAACGACAATCGTGCTCCGGTTGCAGTTGCTGCGTAAGCAGTAGCAAGACCGAAACTTAAGTCCTTGCGCCTAGCAGCGTAAGGCGGGGTTCGCAGGTACCTGGCAACAGAAACCTGCATTTCAATGCAATTTGTCCGGTCAGAAACACTCTCTTGTTCAGGGATTGTTCATTCCTTTTTGCCATCGTCACTTCCATCAGAAGGGAGAGCGGCGATGTCACATTCCGAATTGCTCAGGCAGTGGTATTCAGAGGTTTGGGAAAACGGCAACACAGAAGCCATCGGACAGTTCTTTGCCCCCGACACGCTGGCCGAGGGGTTGATCCCGGAAATGCAGGTCGGCGCTGACGATTTCCGTGATCTGGTGACCGCATTCCGGCATATCCTTGGCGACATAAAAGTCGACCTGCCGAAGATAATCGAAGACGGCGATTGGGTTTCTGCCATTGTCCATCTACAGACGACACGCGCCGACAATGGCGCACCACTACAGGCAAGCGGCAGCGTCATCGCGCGTATCAAAGACGGGTACATGGTCGAAGCTTATAATCAGTTCGACTTTATTTTTTTTTGAACAGCTTGGACAGTTTCCCGAAGATACCCTGCCCGTCTGCATGACCGGACAACGACTGGACTGGGCCTGATCAAAACCAGCGACCTTGACCATGAAAGCCGTTCCACGTTAGCAAAGGGTATGGGGTAACATTGCGAACGCCCCGTGAGGCGTCAGCCCAAGTTTCGCATGTATCCGAACGCGACAGGAGACATGCCATGGCTGCGCCAAATTCCATCACCTCCAAACAACTGCTGCGACTGATCGGAACACCGACAGCGCTGGTTTTGGTGGATATCTGCCTCGAGGAAGACTTTGCAGCGGATCCGGTCCTGATTCCGGGTTCAGTACGGCATTCCGCGTCAGACATGCAGGGCCTTATGGCGACGATCGATGGGCGCTCCAGTGTAATCATTTGCCAAAAAGGCAAAAAGCTGAGCCAGGGCGTAGTTTCGTGGCTGCGCAGCGAAGGACAACAGGCCGAGTTTCTGGAGGGCGGTATACAGGCTTGGCGCGATACGCCGGGGGCGCCAAGCGTCCCCTACTCCGCTATTCCGCCCCTGGTTGACAATCGGACGCTTTGGGTGACCCGACACAGGCCCAAAATAGACCGCATCGCATGCCCTTGGCTGATCCGGCGTTTTGTCGACCCCAATGCGCGTTTTCTGTTTGTCGCGCCGTCGGAAGTGAAGGAAGCGGCCAGAATATTCAATGCCACCCCATTTGATATTGAAAACACGGTCTGGGGCCATGACGGGGACAAATGCACCTTTGACACAATGCTGGACAAGTTCGACCTTCACATGCCCGCGCTTGACCGGATGGCGACTGTTGTCCGGGCGGCAGACACAGATCGTCACGGTCTCGCACCCGAGGCGGGCGGTCTGCTCGCTCTTTCCGTTGGCCTGTCCCGCCAATACCGGGATGATCATGAGAACCTGTTAGCTGGCCTTGCTCTGTATGATGCGCTGTACCGTTGGGCCCGGGACGGGTATGAAGAAGGCCATAACTGGCCCGGCGAGCAAAAATAATGACACCCGACTATTCCGAATTGATCCGGGTTTTCGGCCGGATTGGGCTGCTGTCGTTTGGTGGTCCCGCAGCACAGATTTCACTTATGCATCAGGAACTGGTCGAACGCAGACCATGGCTGGACGAACAAAGCTATTTGCGCGCTTTGTCCTTATGCATGTTGCTACCGGGGCCCGAGGCGATGCAGCTTGCAACCTATGCCGGCTGGCGCCTGCGCGGTGTGCTTGGCGGATTGATCGCGGGTGGCCTTTTCGTCATACCTGGCGCCATCATCATTGCGGTTCTGGTTGGTCTTTATGTCGCCTTTGGAGAACTTCTGGTTGTACAGGCCGGGTTTCTGGGCATCAAGGCGACCGTAATCGTCATCGTACTGCAGGCTTTGCGAAACCTGTCGCGAAAGGCTCTGTCCGATGCCGAACATCGCATCCTTGCTTTGCTGGGCTTTCTGGCAATTTTTGCACTTAACCTGCCGTTTCCACTTATCATATTTGCAGCCGCTCTCTGGGGCTTCGCGACCTTCAAAGGTCAGCACCCTTCGACACCCGCGCCAGCTGCCCTGACCATGTCCCGTCCGATCAGAACTGCGGTGATTTGGCTGACCCTCTGGCTTGGGCCCTTGGCTGTTCTGACCCTGACGGGGCAGCAACTTCTCAGCGATCTGGGGTGGTTCTTTGCGCGCCTCGCAGTTGTGACTTTTGGTGGTGCCTATGCCGTTCTGGCATACATGACGCAAACAGTCGTCGATACATATCAATGGATCAGCACGGACCAGATGATCGATGCGCTTGGGCTGGCTGAAACGACACCGGGCCCATTGATTTTGGTGACTCAATTCGTGGCCATGTTGACGGGTCAGTTGTCAGGGGGCGCATCGATGGCTATCGCGGCGGGTGCCGTGGCCCTTTGGGCCACGTTTGTTCCCTGCTTTCTGTGGATTTTTCTGGCAGCGCCGTTCCTGGATCACCTGGCAGCCCGCCCGCGCCTGTCTGCGGCTCTGCACGGGATTACCGCTGCGGTTGTGGGGGTGATTCTCAACCTATCCTTGTGGTTCGCCATCAATGTTCTATTTGGACAAGTTCCGGAAAAAACTCTGGGTCCTGTATCAATTCCCGTACCCGATATCTCGACTTTGGACGTCGCTGCTTTGATTCTGACGCTAGCTGCCGGAGTGTTGATTTTCCGCCTAAAAATCGGGATGGTTCCGACTTTGGTTCTGATGGCCTGCGCCGGAATTTTACTGAACCTCCTATGAACAATCAGGTGGAACGCGGCCTTTCGTTTCCTTTGAAATCCCCTATGCTAGACGCTACCACTTTTGAGGATGACACATGTCGCAAGACATCGACTATGGAAACCTGATGCACACCGCCATGCGCGGTCTGATCAAAACGGTTTTGACCGGCGTTTCGGAACATGGACTGCCAGGTGCGCACCACTTTTTCATCACCTTCGATACCCGGCATGATGGTGTTGAACTGGCCGACTGGTTGCGTCAACGCTACCCGCAGGAAATGACGATCGTCATGCAGCATTGGTTCGAAAACCTTGAAGTGGGCGATGCAGGGTTTTCCATCACTCTGAATTTTGGTGATGCGCCTGAACCGCTTTATATTCCATACACGGCCATCAAGACTTTTGTTGATCCCTCAGTCGAATTCGGGCTGCGTTTCGAAAGTCCGGAAGACGAGGAAGAAACGGACGAAGATATCGAAGAAATCATCGAGGTCGAAGAACCGGATGAGCCGCATGACGCGGATGTGGTTTCCCTCGACAGTTTCCGGAAATAACCAAGCTTCCGCTTGAAACAGACCCCGCCTTGAGCGGGGTTATTCTTTTTTCAGAAACGTTTCCACCGAGCGGGATTTTACCCCATCGCGAAACCGCGAAAACGACAGGTTCAACCCGCCTTCGGCCAGTGTTCGGTCAAATTGCTGCAATTCGTACCCACCTGTTTCCGAGATAAAAAGGGAAAACACGGTCAGCGTTTCGCCATCAATGCGCCCCCAGACGAAAGGCTCTCCTTTCATGGGGTCCAGTGGAACCTCGTGCCCGAACACGTTGCGTTTCATCGCTGCAGAAAACACGTCTGGCCGGTTTGACGGCTGAAAGTCGATCGAGAACTTCTGTTCCTTGATACGCCCATCTGCCTTGTAGGTGGTCGTCGTCCAGCTCACATTGAAGCCGTTGCCGGTTTCGTGAATTGAAACGCTCATGTCTCTGGGCGTCTCGCTCCCGTCTTCGTCCACGAGATTGGCTGACCCAGTATAATCACCCAAAAACGGCGCGATGCTGGACGCCTGCGCGGGATGGCTGGAGACAAGCACCCACGCAAATGCACACATCACTATTGCGACAAGTGTCGGGGAAAATGTCGTGCGGGAAACGTGCATCAGATCCTCCATCGCAATAATGCTTATATTGTAGCTCAGCATGACGCGGGCACAATGGGACGGATGCGCCCGTTGGCAACAAAATTGTCGCTGCTCTCTGCCTATACCTTTGTCACCCTTGAGTTTAAGGTGCGCGCAACTGGCCGATTGCGTTGCAACCAGCTTGGCGCTAAACGGCATACAATTGCATACACGACGGAGTGACAGATGTCTCAGACCCGCACCGAATCCGACAGTTTTGGCCCGTTGGAAGTGCCCGCTGACAAGTATTGGGGCGCTCAGACTCAGCGTTCGATAATGAACTTCCCGATCGGGTGGGAAAAGCAGCCAGTTGCCATCGTTCGCGCACTGGGTGTGATCAAAAAAGCTTGCGCGATGCAGAACAAGGCCACCGGTAAGCTGGATGCGAAAATTGCGGACGCGGTCATTCAGGCGGCCGGAGAAGTGATCGAGGGCAGGTTTGATGACAACTTCCCTCTGGTCGTTTGGCAAACCGGATCCGGCACCCAGTCGAACATGAACTCGAACGAGGTCATCGCGAACCGCGCCATCGAGATTCTGGGGGGCGTTATCGGTTCGAAAGAGCCCGTACATCCGAACGATCACTGCAACATGGGGCAGTCATCCAACGATACATTCCCCACTGCGATGCACATCGCAACAGCAATGAGCGTTCGTGACGTCCTGCTGCCGGGCCTTGAAAAACTGGCTTCCGGGCTTGAGCAGAAGGCCGAGGAATTCAAGGACATCATCAAGATCGGACGCACGCATACGCAGGATGCGACGCCCCTGACCCTGGGTCAGGAGTTTGGCGGGTACGCCCATCAGATTCGCCAGGGAATTTCCCGTGTGCATGCCGCAATGCCCGGCATTTATGAATTGGCGCAAGGTGGTACCGCTGTTGGTACCGGTCTGAACACACAGCACGGTTGGGACCAGGCGGTTGCCGCAAACATGGCCGAAATCACCGGCCTGCCCTTTGTCACGGCGCCCAACAAGTTCGAGGCACTTGCCGCGCATGACGCGATGGTGTTCCTGTCGGGGGCTTTGGCCACGATTGCCGGTAGTTGCTACAAGATCGCCAACGATATCCGCTTTCTGGGTTCTGGCCCCCGGTCAGGGCTGGGCGAACTGATCCTGCCGGAAAACGAACCGGGTTCGTCGATCATGCCGGGCAAGGTAAACCCGACCCAGGCCGAGGCGCTGACGCAGGTGGCCGCCCATGTAATGGGTAACGACGCCGCGATCAAGTTCGCTGGCAGCCAGGGTCATTTCGAGTTGAACGTCTATAACCCGATGATGTCCTACAATCTGTTGCAATCCATTCAGTTGCTCGGCGACGCCGCCGACAGCTTTACCGAACGGATGCTGCTGGGCATCAAGGCCAACGAGTCGCGCATCGAAAAGCTGATGACGGAATCGCTGATGCTGGTCACTGCGCTTGCGCCGACTATCGGTTATGACAACGCCACAACCGTTGCCAAGACAGCCCACAAGAACGGTACCACCCTCAAGGAAGAAGCCATCGCACTTGGCTTTGTGGATGAGGCCACTTTCGACGCAGTGGTACGCCCTGAACAGATGATTGGCCCGAAAGACTGATGGGCAAGCCGGTAAATTTGAACCGGTACCGAAAACAGAAAGCGCGGGCTGAAAAGAAGGCCCGCGCAGATCAAAACGCCGTGGCTTTTGGACAGACCAAGGCCGAAAAAGAGGTTGTCAGGCTTCGAAAAGACAAACAGAAGCGTGACCTCGACAATCACGAGCTGAAGGAATGAGTGGCCGCCCGGTCAAACGCTCGCTGACCCTTCAGGGGCACCGCACTTCGGTTTCTTTGGAAGACGAATTCTGGCGCGCGTTCCGTGACATCGCACGGGAAAAAGATAAGCCGATCAATTCCTTGGCGGCGGAAATTGATGCGGCCCGCAATCCTGAAACAGGTTTGGCTTCCGCCATTCGAGTCTTTGTTCTGAACTGGTATCGCAACCGGGATTGAGGCTTGTAAAGGTCTGGCAGCCAAGTGTACCTTGATTTGGAACAAAATAGGTACAGACATGAGCAAAACGACCACCGGGCCTGACGGTCAACCGCGCTGCGCCTGGTGTCAGGCAGCGCCGGAGTTCTTTGACTATCATGATCAGGAATGGGGCTATCCGGTTTCAGACGACCAGCGTTTATTCGAAAAATTGTGCCTTGAGAGCTTTCAGTCGGGACTGAGTTGGCGAACCATCCTGTCAAAGCGCGAAAATTTTCGGGAAGCGTTTTGCGGCTTTGATTTCAACAGGATGGCAGAGTTTACTGAAGCAGATGTTGAACGCCTTTTGCAGAATGCGGGCATCATCCGGCACCGCGGCAAAATCGAGGCTGTCATCAACAACGCCGGCCGCGCACAGGAACTGATCAAGGTTGAGGGTTCTCTGGCCGCATATGTCTGGCGGTATGAGGCTGAAACTCCCATACCGCCACAAACCGTCTCTACATCACCGGAATCGGTCGCAATGTCGAAAGACCTGAAGAAGCGCGGATGGAAGTTCGTGGGGCCCACCACCGTTTTCGCGTTCATGCAGGCTATGGGATTGGTCAACGATCACGCCGAAGGCTGCATCATGCGTGAAAAAGCGGCGCAAATGCGCCGCGATTTTAAGAAGCCGAATTAGATACGAGTCAGACCGAAGCCAGATAGATCTTGTCGATATTGCCGCCCAGGGCCGCGTTGAACTCGGCATCGGACTGCTGTTTTGAGAGACCTTCGGTCAGCGCGCGCGAGAAGGAAGCGATCATCTTTCCATTCTGGTTCAACAGGTCGCAGGCCTGTTTTGTGGAATAGCCGCCTGACAGGGCCACAACCCGCAGAACGCGCGGGTGATCTGCCACTTCGTCATACAGATTGGCCTCGCTTGGGATCGTCAGCTTCAGCATGACGTCCTGGCCCTCGGCCAACTGGTCCAGGTTCTTGAGGATCTCGGCTTTCAGGATGCTCTCAGCCTCGGCCTTGGTTTCCGAATGGATGTTCACCTCGGGTTCGACAATCGGGACCATGCCCGCGCTGATCACCTCGCGTGCGACGTCAAACTGTTGAGCCACAACAGCGGCAATACCTTCTGCGTTGGCCTCGTGAATGACCGAGCGTTCTTTTGTTCCAAAGACACCATCGGCCTTGGCCAGCGTTTCTGCCAGACCGGGGATCGGTTTCATCATCTGAACGCCGTTGGCCTGATCCTCCAGTCCCTTGTCGATTTTCAGAAATGGAACGATGCCCTTGGCCGACCACAGAAAATCGGCGACTTTGCGGCCTTCGATTTCCTCGTTCAGGGTGCGTTCGAACAGGATAGCGCCAATCACCTTAGCTTTGGTGAAGTCGTCTGCCAGAATGATGCGTGCGCGCATCTTCTGGATTTCTCCGAACATCTCTTCTTCCGAGGTGTAGTCCGAGGCTTCAACACCATAAAGCGCCAGCGCCTTGGGTGTAGAACCGCCGCTTTGATCCAGTGCCGCGATGAAACCTGCACCGTTGGACATTTGCGCGCGCTGTTCTGCTTTGGACATATCTGTTTCCCGTTCAATAATGATTCCGTGTTTTCCATCGCATACAACAAGGCGTTGACCGATGGTAGTTTGTTAGCGCTCAACCAGCCGCAGCCATATCCCGTCTTTCGAGCGTACCGTCAGATGCGCGACCGGAACAGGATCGCGTCCGGTCACTGGCTCAAACCGATAGTGCTTTAACAGCATCGACAGGATCAGCGGCCCTTCAATCATCGCAAACCCTGCCCCGGTACAAACCCGCGATCCGGCGGAGAAGGGAATGAAGGCGTGCCGCTGGCAGGTCTTGCCGCTTTCCGTATCCCACCGCGCTGGATCAAAGGCATCCGGGTTTTCCCACAGGCGCTCATGACGGTGCAAATGCCACGGGCTGATAACAATTTGCGACCCCTGCGGGACATCCCGATCTCTGAAACGCTCGGGACAGGTGGCTTCTCGCACCATCATGGGCACGGGTGGATAAAGGCGCAGGGTCTCGCGAAACACACTGCGACTGAGCTTCAAGCCTGAAACGGCGGCAAATGAAGGATCGTCCAATGCCGTCGCCTCTGCCGCGACCTTATCCTGCCATTCCGGATACAGCGCCATCAGGTAAAGTGCCCAGGCCAGTGCCGACGCGCTGGTTTCGTGCCCGGCCAGAAAGAAGATGGCCACCTGGTCGATCATCTCCTGCGTCCCGAAACAACACCCTGTTTCCGGGTCCGGCCTGGTCATGATCTTGGTTGCAAGGTCATCGGGTGCTTTCCCCAGGGCTATTGCCTCCGCCCGCTCGTCCGTGAGGCGCGCAATCAGGTCCCTGATTTCCCGCGCTGTCCTTCGGGTCTTGCGGGAATGAAACCGGGGCACCCAGCTAGGGACAGGTACAAAGGCCGCAAGGTTCAGCAGCGGTTGTTCCCGCTGATAGGTGCGAAACTTGTCAAACACCTGTGTCGCCACGGTATGTTCGATCGGAACCGAGAACAAAGTACGAAAGATAACATCTGCGGCCGCGTGGCTGGTGATTTCTTCGCATTCGACGTCGCGGCCGCCGCGTGTTCGCAGTCGGTCAACACTGGCCTGCGCCGCTGCATACATGGCCGGAAACGTGTCCTTCAGCCGCCCCCCCTCAAACGCCGGATCAATGATGCGGCGTTGGCGTTTCCAGGTTTCGCCATTGGTCAAAAAGACGGAGTCGCCCAGCAGCGGGCGCAATCCCTCGCTGATCCGGCCGGATTTCGGAAAATCGTCGGGGCGTTGTTTCAGCACCAAATCAATGAGTTCAGGCTGATTGATCATGTAAGACCGAAAGAACGGCGTCCTGAACTCGGCCATCCAGGCTCGATACAAGCGTTGCGGTTGTGCCGAGAGGATATCCTGACGAAAGAGCTTCAGATAGCGCCACAAAGACACCTTGTCGGGACGAGAGACGGGTTTTGGCGGGGTCACGAGTGCACCGACGTGAAACCTGACACCGCCTCTTCGATCCGCGAACGCGATGGTGCCCGGTTGCGAAACCGTTCCCCCAATGTCAGTGGCCCGGCAGTGATGCGGAAATAGTCATAATCGCCGGGCTGGTCGAAGGCGCAGAGATATTGAAAATGCAGTCGAAAAAACCGCCAGCGTAATGCCTTCCAACGGTCTGCTGAAAGGGTTTGCGTGAACGCAGCAGACAGAACCAGAGGCCAGCGCTTATCAGATCCGGCAACTCCGCTAACGCACACAGGATCGCACAAGGCAAATGCGCAGCCGTCGCCCGGGGCCGAGACATCGATCCAACTCAGGTCTGTCCTGGACGACAAGAATTGTAGATCACTGCGCAACTGATGGGCGTCGGGCAGAAAGGACACCATAGGGACCACCTGCCCCAATGTCAGAAAGGACAGCGCGGGTCCGTCTTCGGCAACGCGCCTTGCCCGCAGAACGTCAGCAAGAACCGATACGCCCAGATGCGCGCCCGAGCTGTGCCCGACCACCAGAACCTCGTCCACTTCTGTTTCCATAGCTTGCCCGATCAGTTCAACAAACTCGCGCATTCGAGATTGCATTTCCGGCGACGCACCGCCCCATTTGCGCGAGGAATAGGCGTAGTCATGCATCAGGTAATAGGCAAACAGCCGGTTATCGATCTTTCGAAACCAGCGCAGCAAAACAAGCGCTACTACAAGCCCTGCTGCCAGACCCGGCCAACCCAGCAAGGTAAAACCGGCCCAGACCACGCCGAAAGCCGCCATCAGTTGCGCCAGTAACATGCCCACCGGGTAAAGCGCTGCAATCACCGGGCCCTTGCGCAAGCGCATCAGACGCAAAATTGCCCCCGTGGACAGGTAGATCCAGACAGTCCGCGCCAATTGAAGGTAAGTCGCGGCTATCGAGGGTTCCATGCTGTCGCGGACAATGTCTGACCAAACCAGAACTTCAAAATCGGTGTCGACCGCGACCCCATCCTGACATGAGGAAACATGCCAGCCATATGGACCATCATTCGTCCGGGCCGACAACGAAATGTCATAGCCGGAAATTTCACCCTGTGCGCGTCCTTCCTTCCGATAAAGCTCGCGGTATCGGCGCGGGTGAATGGGATCGTATCCCGGAATGTAAAACACCCGGCGCTTGCGCACCTGCGACTGGTTTTTCTGACTGCTCATGCTCGTACCTTCTGCGACGCAGGTTAGCGCAGCATTACGGCCAAGGTAAGATGGATCGGAAAATCAGCCCAGCGTCGCCAGCGCAGGAAAGGTTTCCAGCAGCCACCAGCTGAACTCGGTGAAAAGTCCGGTTATCAGCATGATACCGACAAACAGAAGAAGCCCGCCCATCGCCTTTTCTATCGTACCCATATAGGGCTTGATGCGGTTCATGACCGACATCGACCGGTTCAGGAACATAGCGGCCACCAGGAACGGAATACCAAGCCCTGCGGCGTATATACCCAGCAGGAATGTTCCCCGGGCCACCGAAGCCTCGGACGCGGCCAGCGACAGAATGGCCCCCAATTGCGGTCCGATACAGGGTGTCCAGCCGAATGCAAATGCGAGGCCCAGAATGTAGGCTCCGAACACGGAACCGCTGGAATCGCCGGTTTCCATGCGTGCTTCGCGGTCGAGGATCGGAATGCGGAACACGTTCAGAAAGTGAAGCCCGAAAACGATGACAACCGCGCCCGACAACTTTGCGAACAGTACCTGATTGGTCAGAACAAAGGCGCCAAATGCGGATGCTGTGAAGCCCAACAGCAAAAACACCGTCGACAGGCCCATGACAAAAAACAGGGCCGCCAGCGTTGCCTTGCGGCGGGCTTTGGTTTCATCCTGCATCTCGTTGATGGTCACACCACTCATATACGCCAGATACGGCGGAACGATCGGCAAAACGCAGGGTGACAGAAAACTGATCAACCCGCCGATCATGGCGATGAACATGGCAGGCAAAAGCCCCGCGTCGATGATTTCAATTCCAAACATGAAACAGCACATAGGGTATGAAACCGGCGGCGTCACGAGGCCATTCGGTCACATCCTCGTGCTTGCGTGCTGGACACCGTGACAAAGTGGAAATATCTGAACGATATGTCTGAACCGACCGAAACCCTTGATGCCTTGGGGCTGTTGTGCCCGTTGCCCGTGCTCAAAGCGCGCAAACGTCTGAAATCCATGCCGGCGGGTGCTGTGTTGCGCATGTTGGCCGACGATCCCGCTGCAATCATCGATGTCCCCCATTTCTGTGCGGAAAGCGGACACAGCCTGCTGTCGCAGCAGGAAATCGACGGACACCAGGTTTATCTGATCCGGAAATCGGCCTGAATTTGAGATCATGCCGTAAATTAAAAAGGCGGGCATTGTGCCCGCCTTCCGTATTATTGGCCCAACGACCACCATCCGCGCCGCTTGGGCTTTGGTGGCTGGGCGGGTTCACGTTCTTCGACCACAGTTTCCAGAACAGGTTCCGGAGTTTCCTCGGCAGCTTGCACGGGCTCCTCAACAACGGGTTCAGAAACGTCTTGCGCTGCTACCGGTTCGGCCTTCGGCTCCTCCGGAACGACAGGTTCCTCTTGCGCTGTTTCGTCCACCTGCGGCTCTGAGGTTTCTTCTTCCGCGCCCGCCTCAGGTTCAGCCGCAGCAGTCTCCACTTTTCCCTCAGCTTCCTGCGGCTCATCCGCAGTATCTTCCGAAACCGGTTGATCAGCCAGAGCCTCGGGTGCCTCTACTGGTGCTTCTGCAGCAACCTCGGCCTCGGCGTCTTTTTTGCGGCGACGAGGTGCGCGACGTTTCTTGGGCTTGGGTTCCGGCTTTTCGCTTTCATCCTCACCCTCGGACACACTTGCATCCTGGGTTTCGACATCAGCAGCCGCAACCTCAGTTGTTTCCGTTGGTGCATCGTTGTCATCAGACGCCGCCTCTTGGGTGTCCGATACTCCGTTGTTCTTTTTCCGGCGACGGCGGCGACGCTTGCGTTTTGGCTTGCTTTCGTCTTCGGCCTGCACCGTTTCTTCTTCCGGCTGATCCTCATCTGTTGCATCGACCAGATCCATCAGTGACGCATCAACGGAAACGACAGGTGCCGTTGCCTCGGGAACGATCCGGCTGGCGGTCTTGAACTTCTCCAACGAGAAATCCGGGCTAACCAGATGCACATCGCCTTCGATGCGAACCGACAGCCCATAACGCGATTCAATCTGGGCGATATTTTCGCGTTTCTGGTTCATCAGGAAGTTAGCGATGCTGACCGGGCACCGAACCAGCACCTCGCGCGAGCGGCGGCGAGTGCCTTCTTCTTCAATCTGGCGCAGAATGGTCAGCGCCATGTTGTCGTCCGAGCGGATCAGTCCCGTACCATGGCAGGCCGGGCAAGGTTGCGTTGTCGCCTCCAGCATACCCGGCCGCAGCCGCTGACGGCTCATCTCCAACAGACCAAAGCCCGAGATCCGGCCAACCTGAATGCGGGCCCGATCTGTCTTCAGCTTCTCTTTCAGACGCTTTTCGACAGAGGCGTTGTTCTTCCGCTCGTCCATGTCGATGAAGTCGATCACGATCAAACCAGCCAAATCGCGCAGACGCAACTGGCGCGCCACCTCTTCGGCAGCTTCAAGGTTCGTCTTGAGAGCGGTTTCCTCGATCGAGCCTTCCTTGGTGGCGCGACCCGAGTTCACGTCAATCGCAACCAGTGCCTCGGTGACGCCAATGACGATGTAGCCACCCGATTTTAGCTGCACGGTCGGGTTGAACATCCCCGCCAGGTAGCTTTCAACTTGGTAGCGCGCGAATAACGGCAGCGCGTCTTCATACCTTCTCACGTTTTTGGCGTGTGACGGCATGATCATCTTCATGAAGTCCTTGGCGATGCGATACCCGCCCTCGCCCTCGACCAGAACCTCATCGATATCGCGATTATAGAGGTCACGGATCGAGCGTTTGATTAGGTCGCCTTCTTCGTAAATCTTCGCTGGCGCGATGGACTGAAGTGTCAGTTCCCGGATCTGTTCCCACAGGCGCTGAAGGTATTCATAGTCCCGTTTGATTTCGGATTTGGTTCGCTTGGCGCCTGCGGTACGGATGATCAGCCCCGCACCCGTCGGCACGTCGATTTCTGCCGCGATTTCCTTTAGCTTCTTCCGGTCTGGCGCATTGGTGATCTTGCGGCTGATCCCGCCGCCACGGGCGGTGTTTGGCATCAGTACACAGTAGCGCCCAGCCAGAGACAGATACGTGGTCAGAGCGGCACCCTTGTTGCCCCGTTCTTCCTTGACGACCTGAACCAGCAGAACCTGGCGAACCTTGATGACTTCCTGAATCTTATACCGACGCGGGCGCGGTTTGCGCGGCGGGCGGATATCCTCGCTGTCATCTTCATCCGCCACGGACTCGATCGTTTCATCTTTGGTGGAGGCATCCAGCAAAGCTTCGGAATCATCCGCGTCCTCGGCGCCTGCCCTGTCGTCCTCGGCGTCGTCCTCGACCGCTTCTTCAAGCTCGGAAGCTACGGCGTCTGCCTCGCTGGCCACTTCTTCAGATGCAACGGCTTCCGATCCATCTTCCGGCTTGGCCTCAATTGATTCTTCCTGGTCTGCTGTGTCGACGGGTTCAGCCTCAGGTTCTTGCCCGGCATCCTCAGCCGCGCCTTCCGCCTCCTCGGGCGCGTCAGCATCGTCAACGGGTTCTTCAACCGGGGTTTCGCCAACTAGCTCAACCGGAGAGGTTCCTTCGGGAACGGCCAGATCAGCCGCCTCTTCACCTTCATCAAGATCGATCGTTTCCATGCCCGTGGGTTCGGACGAAACCTCGATGCTCTCGACGGCATCGTCGGATTTCACATCCGCCGCCTTGGTTCGCGAACGGGACCGGCGCTTTTTGGGCTTTGGTTCTTCGGCTTCGTCCCGCGCCTTCATCGCTTCGGCGTAGGCGCGTTCCTCTTCCATCAGCGCTTCGCGGTCGGCGACAGGGATCTGATAGTAATCCGGGTGGATCTCGGAAAACGCCAGAAAACCGTGTCGGTTTCCGCCGTAGTCCACAAACGCCGCCTGAAGCGACGGTTCAACCCGTGTTACTTTTGCAAGATAGATGTTGCCGGCAAGCTGACGTTTGTTTTCGGATTCAAAATCGAATTCCTCGACCTTGTTTCCGTCGACCACCACGACGCGGGTTTCCTCCGCGTGGGTGGCATCGATAAGCATTTTCTTAGCCATTTGTCCTTGGTGCACCGCGCCAAACGCGTTGTCCTTACCCGTCCGGGGGGACAGGCGCTTTTGGGGTGGTGTCTTGTCAGGGCGATATCGGACGGCGCGCGGCAGGGTCTGGCGCTTTGGCCCCCTGCCCGGTCACTCAATCGTTGCGCGCGCGTCATCGCGGTTCTTCTCCGACAGGCGCGGTCGTCCGCTACCTGCCCATTTATTCCTTTCACCCGCCATTTAACGGGTTAAGGCGTTCAGATGCCCCTATTGGGGCACAATCGGTCTGCGTCGCCTGGCGGGAAGGTGCACCACCTTTTGCGGCGTCGCAGCGAAACTCAAAGATTCGGGACTTTAGAGCGCAAAAACTGCCCTGCCCGTCCGGACACAATAAAAGCAGTCCTGTGGAAAAGACAATGGGCAAACTGCATCTGACCGCACGGACACATCCGACGCCCGGCTTATTCTGTTCAAAAATGCCTCAAGAGGGGGCTGGCCCCCTCTGAAATACGTCACAGGTAATCAGAACGTTGCAGGCCGTATTTGGCCATCTTTTCGTTCAGTGTCCGACGCGGCAGGCACAATTCGTCCATAACAGACGCAATCGAACCTTTGTGGCGGCGCATCGTGTTGTCGATCAGCATCCGTTCAAACGCCTCGACATACTCTTTCAGCGGCTTGCCCTCGGTCGTCATCACCGGTTGCATCTCTTCATGATCAGACATCAGCAAAGACGCAATGGTGCCAGACCCACGCCGAGATTGCAAAACCGCGCGTTCGGCAATGTTTATCAGTTGACGCACATTTCCGGGCCATGGGGCTTGCAATAGTTGCGCCGCCTCTTGCGCGCTGACCTGCGGCGCATCACATCCATATTCTTCGGCGAATTGCTCGCTGAGACGTGTGAACAAAGTCAGAATGTCCTCACCCCGCTGGCGCAAAGGCGGCATGGTGATCCGCAAAGCCGCAAGACGATAGAACAGGTCGGGACGCAGCACATCCTCGCTTGTCTTGCCGGCTTCCTGCAGGTTCGAGATCGCGACAATCCGCGTTTCGGCCGGAGTACCCTGATCGTTCATGACACTCAGCAGACGTGCCTGCAGCGTATCGCTCAACGCTTCGACATCCTCCAGAACAAGCGTGCCGCCGCGCGCTTCTTCGATGGCTGGCAATTGAGCGTCTTCCGGCATCATCGGGCCAAACAAACGCTTGGACAGCGCCTCTTCCTCAAGCGCGGCACAGGACACTAAAACGAATTTCTTGCCTGCGCGGCTGCCCACTGCGTGCAGTGCATGCGCCACCAGCGTTTTGCCCGTGCCGGTCTCACCATCGATCAGAACGTGACCATCAGCCTGACCCAGATCGAGAATATCCTCGCGCAGGCGCTCCATGACCGGGCTGGCACCGATCAGCTTATTCATGATCTGCGTACCACCTGACAACTCGCGCCGCAGTGCGCGGTTATCCAAGGTCAAACGACGCGCATTGCTGGCGCGTTTTGCCAGTTCGGACATACGATCCGGATTGAACGGCTTTTCAAGGAAGTCGAACGCCCCGACCCGCATAGCCTCGACCGCCATCGGCACATCGCCGTGGCCCGTGATCATGATGACGGGCAACGTGCTGTCGGCCCCCATCAGCTTTTTCAGCAACTGAATGCCGTCCATTCCCGGCATCTTGATATCCGAAATGACGATACCGGGGTAATCCGGACCAAGAACCTTGAGCGCGTCTTCGGCGCTGGAAAAGGTCTCGGTGTCATATCCTGACAACGCCAGCCATTGGCTGATCGACTGGCGCATGTCCTGTTCGTCGTCCACAATGGCGATTTTCATGGCCTGTGCCATAGTCATTCCTCGTTATTCAGCGGCCTCAAGGCCGTCGCTTCCAAGTATCGGCAGCTGCATCTCGAAAACTGCACCACCGTGCTGTCCGTTGCGTGCGGTCAGCCGTCCGCCATGGTCGTTCACGATCCCCGACGAGATGGCAAGCCCCAGTCCAACACCGTCACCCGGCTGCTTGGTGGTGTAGAACGGTTCAAACAGGTTCTCGATATCTTCTATACCATACCCGTTGTCGCGCACCGTCAGTACCGCAGTATCGCCCGCCGCAAGGATAATTTCCACATCCGGGTCTGCCACCGATTTGGTGGCGTCCAGCGCGTTCCGCAAGAGGTTGACCATCACCTGTTCAATTCGCATCCGGTCACCCATCACGACCACTGGCTCCTCGGGAAGAATTTGTGTGATCTTCACCTGCCGCTGGCGCAGTTGCGGCTCCATCATCGACAGGGACGAGGCCAGCGCTTCTCCAAGATTTACAGGGGAAAACGCGTCCGCTCCCTTGCGTGCATATGACTTGAGCTGCCGCGTGATCGCACCCATCCGTTCGATCAATCCGTCAATGCGGCCAAAGCTTGCAAGCGCTTCTTCCGGGCGGTTGCGGCGCAACAAAAGACGCGCGCCGGCCAGATAGGTTTTCATGGCGGCCAGCGGCTGGTTCAACTCGTGACTGACGGCGGCCGACATCTCACCCAAAGCGGCAAGTTTCGAGCTTTGGGCCAGCGTTTGTTCGGCCACTTCCAGTGACTTTTCAACCCGTTCCCGCTCAGCGATTTCCCGCTGCAACCTTGCGTTCAATGCGCGAAGCTCTGCCGACTCGCGCTGAATCGATACCATCCGAACGGCCGCGCGTCGGCTGAGCGCATAGAAGGCCAGCGCCAGAAGAATCGCAAAGCCCATGATCTCCAGCGCCAAAACGCTGTTCACCTTCTCCCGGATCGAGGAATAAGTCGTGAAGGACGTCATCTGCCAGCCACGGAACGGAATTCGGGTCTCTATCCGCATCACAGCCTCACCTTGCAGATAGGCATCGGGCGGAAGGACCGTCCAGTCAGTGGTCGCGCGTATAGCAAGCTGAATCGCGCCCTGCGGAGGCTGGCGCAGCATTGCGGCCTTTTCGTCCAGTCCCCGCCATTGCGGTTCGGTTGAAAGAATGATGGTGCCGGTGCTGTCCACGACCATGACAGCATCGGAGATCCCGGCCCAGGCGCGTTCAAATTTTTGCAGGTCGACCTCGACAACGATCACGCCCAGGGTCTCGGTTCCGGCTTCCATGCGACGGGAGTAGACAAAGCTGTAGCCGCCCGATTCCCGTTCGATCACGGTAAAGATCGTCGAGTTCGATCGCGCCGCATCGACAAAATACGGCGAGTTTCGATGCAACTCACCCAGACGGTTGCGGTCCGTGGCGGCGACCGAGCGACCATCACGGTCCAGCAGCATCAGCGAGGCCGCGCCGATCTCTTCAACGAAGGAAATCAGGCGTTGGGTCGAAAGGGAAAAATCGCCCGACTGCAATGCAGCGATCAATGTCGGGTCGCGCGCCAGCAACTGCGGAACGATCGAATTTCTGCGCAGCTCGCTCAGCAGGTTTCCGGAATACAGGGTCAACCGCAACTCAGCCCGGTTGCGGGTGGATTCGGTAAACCTGTCTGTCAGTAAACGGTTCGTGACCCACACGGTGGCTGCGGCGGCCACCAGCAAAACGATAACCGCAACCCGCAACCGCCATCCAAGCGGCGCGCCGCGAAGCGGTTTTGCGATTTTGGGCATGTTCGTGGGCGCGTCGGAGCTCATACGTGAAATTTACGCGTCCGGCGTTGCGACCTCAAGTCACGCTGGTGCCAAAACCCCGGACAATGCGCGGAACAACGCCGTTCCGTCGGTGCCGCCGTGCCCTTCGTCCGCTGCCCGCTCGGGATGGGGCATCATTCCGAGAACGCGACGGTTTTCCGAAAGAATGCCCGCAATATCGCCGACCGACCCGTTCGGGTTCTCGGCATAGGTGAACGCAATGCGGTCATGCTCTCGCAGGGTCGATAATGTTGCGTCATCAGCGAAGTAATTTCCATCGTGATGAGCAATCGGAATTCCGATCACATCCCCCGAATTGTAGCCTTGCGTAAACGCGCTGTCGCTGGTTTCGACCTTCAAGCCGACTGTGCGGCAGATGTATTTCAACCCGGCATTGCGCAGAAGCGCCCCGGGCAGAATGCCGGTTTCGGTCAGAATCTGGAATCCATTGCAAACGCCAATGGCGTAACCACCACGCTTGGTGTGGTCAACAACGGCCTTGCAGATCGGCGACTGGGCAGCAATTGCACCGCAACGCAGGTAGTCGCCGTAAGAAAATCCGCCGGGCACACCGACAATGTCGACACCCTCGGGCAATGTGGCATCCTTGTGCCAGACCATGTGGACCTGGAAACCCGCCTGTTCAAAAGCAACTGCAAGGTCCCGATCGCAATTGGATCCGGGGAATACGATTACGGCTGCGCGCATGGCCGACCCTCCTTGATTAGATCCGAGAAAGCTCAGACCAGTTCGATTTCGTAGCGTTCGATGACCGTGTTAGCCAACAGCTTTTCGCACATCTCGGTGATGTCCGCCTCGGTCGCGCCGTCTGCAAGTTCCAGATCGATCACCTTGCCCTGACGCACGCCCTGGACCTGATCAAAGCCCATGGCACCCAATGCATGACGCACCGCTTCGCCCTGAGGGTCCAGAACCCCGTTCTTGAGCATGACATGCACCCGTGCTTTCATTTTCGAAACTCCACCTGTGGGGCGAAGGTCCAGGCCCCATTTCGTTGCGCGGGGGATAGCGCGGTTGTGGGCGCTGGACAACCCTTCTTGGCGGCTACGGGGTATGCAGTTTGACGCAGAGGCATCTGTCACCTTTCAAAACAACCCCAGACATGCTCCAACACGCCGGATTGGCAAATGCCGAACTGAACAAAGAAAAAGCGCCCCCTCAACCGAGGCAGCGCTTTGTTCCAAATCGAACAGACCTGTTAGGTCAGTTGATCAATGTCGGCTTGGTCACGTTACTTTTGGGCAGAACGCCCAAGCGCCGGGCGACCTCGGAGTAGGCGTCGGTCAAATTGCCCAGATCGCGCCGGAACACGTCTTTGTCGAGCTTTTGTCCGGTTTCGATGTCCCACAGTCGGCAGCTATCCGGGCTGATTTCATCCGCCACGAGCAAACGCTGAAAATCACCTTCGAAGACGCGGCCTATCTCGATCTTGAAGTCGATCAGGCGGATACCCACAGCCAGCATCACACCGCTCATGAAATCGTTCACGCGCAGCGCCAGGCTAAGGATATCTTCCATATCCTGCTGGCTAGCCCAGCCAAAGGCCGCAATGTGTTCTTCCGAAACCAGCGGATCGCCGAGCGAGTCATCCTTGTAGCAGTACTCGATGATCGGACGCGGCAACTGTGTCCCTTCGGCGATGCCCAAACGCTTGGACAGCGAGCCTGCGGCATAGTTGCGAACGATCACTTCCAACGGCACAATCTCGCAGCTGCGCACAAGCTGCTCGCGCATGTTCAGACGGCGAATGAAATGGTTCGGCACGCCAATCTGGGTCAGGCCGGTCATGAAAAACTCGCTCAGACGGTTGTTCAACACGCCTTTTCCGTCAATGACGTCTTTCTTTTCGGCGTTGAAAGCCGTGGCGTCATCCTTGAAATACTGAACGATTGTGCCCGGTTCCGGGCCTTCATACAGGATCTTGGCCTTGCCTTCATAGATTTTCTTGCGACGCGCCATGTGCGACCTTTCCAGTCTGCTGAGCGGGAATGAGTCCCCTCACGTTGGCGTTCTCATAGTCCAAGCCCCCCTTTCTCGCAAGTTCGTCAACCCGAGAGGCTTTGACGCAGCGCAAATCCCTTGCGTCCGCAACGTGCAATAGTCATATCATGAAGACAGAATTCGAAACTCAAGGGGTCCCCGACAAATGACCACATTTGACGAACGTGAAGCCGCGTTTGAAAACAAATTCGCGCATGATGAAAAAATGCAGTTCATCGCCAGAATGCGCCGGAACCGCTTTATGGCCGTTTGGGCATCCACGCTTAAGGGTGAGACGGTAGAACAAGCCCGCAAATACGGTCAGGAACTGGTGCACACAGATCTTCAAAACGTAAGCGAAGACGACGTTGTCGACGCCGTCAAAGGATATCTGGGCGACCTTGCCGACGAAAAGACCATCCGCGTAAAGATGGCTGAGTTGTTGGTGGAAGCCAAAGAGCAGGTCATGGCGGAAGTAAACATCTGACCTCCAAAATACAAAGCTCATGATCTTCATGAGTTTTATGAATTTGATTTGACGCCCCGGTCGTGAGACACGGGGTGTCTCAATTTTTAACGGTCGAATGCACCTTTATTCGGACGACTCGCATGACAAACGCGCTTAGCACACTTTTGGAAACCAAGGATGCCATTCTGGCGGACGGGGCAACCGGCACCAATCTGTTCAATATGGGACTGCAATCGGGCGACGCGCCGGAATTGTGGAATGTGGACGCACCGGACAAGATCAGGGCGCTGTACCAGGGATCCGTTGATGCCGGCAGCGATCTGTTTCTGACCAACACTTTTGGCGGAACGGCCTCGCGTCTGAAACTGCACGATGCACAGGATCGCGTTGCAGAACTGAACCGAATCGGCGCCGAACTGGGTCGCGAAGTCGCCGACAAGGCAGGTCGCACGGTGATCGTGGCCGGGTCGGTCGGTCCTACCGGCGAAATCATGGAGCCGGTCGGCAGCCTGTCACACGCAGATGCCGTCGAAATGTTTCATGAACAGGCCGAAGCGCTAAAAGCAGGCGGCGTCGACGTTCTCTGGCTGGAAACCATCAGCGCGCCCGAGGAATTCCGGGCCGCAGCAGAAGCATTCGCGCTGGCTGACATGCCCTGGTGCGGGACCATGAGCTTTGACACCGCGGGCCGCACCATGATGGGCGTTACATCCGCCGATTTTGCCTCGCTGGTTGAAACGTTGCCCAATCCGCCTGTGGCTTTCGGCGCCAATTGCGGGACCGGGGCGTCGGATATCCTTCGCACGGTGCTGGGTTTTGCGGCACAGGGAACAGAACGGCCTGTGATCTCGAAAGGGAATGCGGGCATACCGAAATATGTCAATGGTCACATCCACTATGACGGAACGCCCGAGTTGATGGGCCAGTACGCGGCCATGGCACGTGACGCGGGGGCGACTATTATTGGCGGTTGTTGCGGCACGATGCCTGAGCATCTTCGTAAGATGCGCGAGGCGCTGGACACAACCGCACCGGGTGATCGACCGACACTGGATCAGATAACGGGCGCACTGGGTCCATTCTCATCAGCCTCTGACGGCACTGACGAGGATGCGGCAGTCCCGGACCGCCGCGCGCGCCGTCGACGCCGGGCTTGAGCTTCAGCGCCCCTCGAATTTCGGGGGGCGTTTTTCAATGAATGCAACGACGCCTTCGGCAAAATCGCGGGTGCGGCTGCAATCTCCCTGCAAATGAGCCTCGGTCGTCAATTGCTGCGTCAGGGATTTGCCGTAAGTTCCGCGAATTGCCTTCTTCATCGCAGCAAACGCAGCGGTTGGCCCACTGGCCAGATAAGACGCCCGCTTGCGCCAGTGCGCGTCAAACTCTGCATCACTGACGGATTCCCAGATCAGCCCCCAATCATCGGCTTGACGCGCGGTGATCTTGTCCGCGAACAGCGCCGCGCCCATCGCTTTGGCCATCCCCATCTGACGCGGCATGAACCATGTACCGCCGGCATCCGGCAACAACCCGATCCGCGCGAATGCCTGTAAAAAATAAGCGCTTTCAGCCGCAATCACGACATCCGCGCACAAAGCCAGATTGGCCCCCGCACCGGCGGCTGCCCCGTTTACCGCGGCGATTGTCGGAACCGGGCAATCGTGGATCGTTTCCAGCATCGGTTCGTATTCGTCGCGCAAAGATCTTTCCAGGTCGATCTTGCCAGTGCTCGAAGCATCCCCAAGATCCTGCCCCGAGCAAAACGCGTTGCCAGCTCCGGTTATCACGATCGCCCTGGCGCGACGGGCCGCATGTTTCATCGCATGCATGATCTCGGCCCGCATTTGCGTGGTCAGTGCGTTCATCTTTTCCGGCCGGTTCAGCGTAAGAACCGCCAGATCGTCCGCAATGTCCAGAAGGACCGTTTCATATTCCATGGTTTCCTCCCAAACTCAGAACCCTGGGTGAACCTGATGGATAAATGCGGGAAGGAAAAGCTAAACCGAACGTCAGTCTTCGAGAATTTGGCGCAGACGCTCTTTCTCGTTCTCGCTCAGGGCGTCTGCTTCGGACGCGCCCTGCCCTTGTGACCGCTTACGCAAAAAGTTCCAGCCCATTCCGGCGGCAATCAGCAGCATTATGGGACCGGCCAGCCAAAGCATCAGGTTTGACCCGGTCACTTTCGGCTTCAAAAGAACATATTCGCCGTAACGGTCAACGATATAGGCCACAGCCTCTTCGTCGCTGTCCCCGGCCACCAGCCGCTCACGCAACAACAGGCGCAAATCGCGCGCCAGTTCGGCATTGCTTTCATCAATGCTTTCATTTCGGCAGACAAGGCAGCGCAAACCGGTGCTGATGTCGCGTGCCCGCGCTTCGAGTGCCGGGTCATCCAACACTTCATCCGGTTGAACAGCCATCAACGGGGAGGCAATCAGCATCAGGATCAGAGCCAGACGTCTCATTCCGCAGGTACTCCGCCAGCCGGGGACTTGCGGGCACCGGCAGCCACACGAAAACGACGATCAGACAGGCTGAGAACTCCGCCAAGCGACATCAGAATACACCCGCCCCAGATCCAGTTCGCCAGTGGTTTGATATAGGTCCGCATGACCCAACCGCCATCGGCCTGTTGGTCGCCGATCACGACATACACATCCCGCAGGAAACGATAGTCGATCGCCGCTTCGGTCGTGGGCATCCGCGCCACGGGATAATCGCGTTTTTCCGGATGCAGCGTGGCGATGGGTCGCCCGCTCTTTTCAACAATTACATCCGCCATGGTCGAGAAGTAGTTCGGCCCCTGTACCCGGCGCACATCATTCAGGATCAGGGTGAATTGCCCGACTTCAAATGGCTGGCCCGGTTGCGCAACACGTATGTCTTCGACCTCCCACGCGGTCAGGCCTGCAATGGCAAATATCGTTACCCCCAACCCTGTATGAGCGACCGCCTTGCCCCAATCCGCACCGGGAAGACGCACCAGGCGGTTCAAGTTGTTTTTGCGGCCCGTGCGGCTCCACAAATCCACGGTTGCACCGAATGTGATCCATGCGCCAAGGAACAGACCAACCGGCCCCAAAGCGCTGCGTCCTGTCTGCATCGCCCAGACCAGCAACGCCAGCGCAAGCGCCAGCAGAAACGCGTAGCGCAGCGACCAGGCCGTTTTGCCAAGCTTGCCCCGTTTCCAGGGCAGCATGGCACCAACGGGCAACGCAATGCCCAACGCGACCATGAAGGGCGTAAAGGCCGCATTGAAGAAAGGCGCCCCAACAGAAAGCTTCCGATCAAAGGCCATTTCCGCCACCATCGGCCACATGGTTCCCACAAACACGACAAAACAGCTAACAGCCAGAAGGATGTTGTTCAGTATCAACGCGCTTTCGCGGCTGACCATACCAAACACACCCTTCGCCTCCATGGCCTGTGCGCGGGTGGCAAACAGGGTCAGCGAACCGCCGATGAAGAAAATCAGAATAAGCAGGATGAACACGCCCCGCTCCGGGTCGTTCGCAAAAGCGTGAACCGAGGTCAGCAGGCCGGACCGTACGATGAAGGTTCCGATCAGCGAAAATCCGAAGGCTATAATGGCCAACAGGATCGTCCAGCTTTTGAGGGATTCGCGCTTTTCCACAACAATCGCCGAGTGCAGCAATGCGGCAGCCAGCAGCCACGGCATGAACGAGGCATTTTCTACCGGATCCCAAAACCAGAAACCACCCCAGCCCAGTTCATAGTAGGCCCACCATGACCCCAGCGCGATGCCGATCGTCAGAAACACCCAGGCCGCCAATGTCCATGGCCGGACCCAACGCCCCCATGCCGCATCGATTCTGCCCTCGATGAGGGCTGCAACGGCAAAGCTGAAGGCCATGCTCAGCCCGACATACCCCAGATACAGGAACGGCGGGTGGAACGCGAGGCCGGGATCCTGCAGCAGCGGGTTCAGGTCGCGGCCGTCAAACGGCGCGATGACCAACCTGTCAAACGGGTTCGAAGTGAACAGAATAAAGGCGAAAAACGCGACAGCAATGGCCGATTGAACCGCCAGCACGCGCGCCTTGAGCGTTGGTGGCAGACCACCCCCGAAGAACGCGGCCATGGCACCGAAAATGGTAACAATCAGCACCCACAACAGCATCGAACCTTCGTGGTTCCCCCAGGTGCCGCTGATCTTGTACAGCATCGGCTTGGCGGAATGACTGTTCTCTACCACGATACGCAGCGAAAAGTCCGACGTGATGAAGGCCCACGTCAACGCACCAAATGAAAACGCGGTTAGCAAGAACTGAGAGATCGCAGCCGGTTCCGCAAACGCCATCCAGCCGGTCCATCGTTTTGCAGCACCGATCAAGGGCACCACGCTTTGAACGATGGCGACAAAAAAGGCGAGGATCAGGGCAAAGTGGCCAAGTTCTGTAATCATGGCCAACGATATAAACCTGTCGCGGGGCAAGCACCAACAACAATCGCCAGGATTTGGCGCACATAGTGTCGCGGGTCAGTCACCGCGCAGGCGCTTCCAGTCCTCCAACGCGCGGTTTTCGTCAAGGTCGACGGCCGCCTCGACCTCGGGTTGGTCCGCTCCGGCGTCTACATGCGTCGGCATATCCTTGTCCAACGTTTGCAGGGTTCTGAGATTCTCGACGACGACAGGAACCCGTGTCATACCGGCGGCAATTTCCCGTTGCAGATCCTGCACTTTGCTGTGGTGACGCGCGCCAAAATAAAAGGAAACGATTACCCCCAACAGCCACCACAAAGGTTCAGGTACAAGCGCAATCCCCTGCATGCGGGCCGCAAACCAGATCGGGTCGACCATGGCCGCCACAAACAATCCCAACGTCCCCAAGGCCAGCGCCGGTCGCGGAACTCGGTTCAACCCATCCATAAACCGATCGAATGCACCTTTTTGCACTTTGTGAAACTCAGCGCCGAACTGAGACATCGCCTGCCCCTGGACTGTTATGGAGCGCTCAGCTGCCGCATCGGCGTTCTCGTGGAAAACTTCGACTGTTTCCCGCACAAGATTTCGCCCGCCCCCGAACAGAAATGCCAATACGCCCGAAATCAGTCCCATCGTGCAACTCTCCTTTGAAATTCCGCGTCGCTTAGGTGGTAGTCGGTTGAAAGGAATTCTTCCGCCCGTCGAATCCAGCCCCCTTTTCCCCCAGACCGGGTGCGCGCATATTTGCGGGACTCAGGACGCCGATCTGCCAGTTGAAAGTAGTAGTTTCGTCGGGCGACACCGTACGCGTCACACAGCGCCGCCGCATCAGGCATCGCCGCTTCCCGGCAAGCTTCTGCCGTCTGCGGACCAACCACGCCATCCACCGTGACCGCGAAACCCATTTGCACCAACAACCGTTGCAGGATTCGGACGGCATGCGCACCGGCATTTACGTACATGTCAAAAACAGTCGCGTGCAGCATTTCTGGCAACAACCCAAGGCGGGGTTCCTCGAAATAGTATTGCAGAAAGATCTCAACTGCCTGATTTCGCGACAATGCACGCACGTCAGCGTGCGAAATCTCTCCGTCTCCGGTCAGGTCCAATCCCAACCGCCGCAGCGTGCTGATTGTAACACCGAACTTCGTGGGTCCGCCGGGGTCATCCGGATCATCCACATACCCGCCTTCCCGTGCCACTATGCCCCTGGCGATTTGCCGAACCGTCTGCATGCCGACCTCATTTCAACTATCAGGTCAGACGGTCAGTCAAAGGCATTAACAACGCGCAAAAAGAAAGGGCGCTGCATGTCCGTCACATGCAACACCCTACTTCATTTTGTTCAAGGTTACGCTGCCGCCGGAGGCATGCGGATCAGCTGAGGTCAGCTCTCATCGGCCTCTTTGTAGACCCCTTGTTCTTTCAGGGCATCCACGACCTCTTTCGGCATATAGGTCTCATCGTGTTTTGCCAGTATTTCAGTGGCTTCAAAGACACCGTTCACGTAACTTCCGGTTCCCACCATACCCTGATTTTCCGAAAACAGGTCCGGCAGTACACCCGTGAATGCAACTTTGACGGTTTCGCCGCCGTCTGTGACGCTGAAATAGACCGTCTCGCCCTGTCCGCGAATGATTGACCCTTCTTCGACCAGCCCGCCAATCCGGAATACTTCGGTCGGTTTGGGAGGTTCCGCGATGACCTGACTTGGCGAGCGGAAAAAGTTGATGCCGTCCCGCATGGCGTACCCAATCAACGCCGTCGACAATGCCAGGGCAACAGCTGCCAGCAAAATGATCTGTACACGACGGCGTTTCTTGAGCGTTTTCATCTTTTCCTCACGGGAACAACGGGGCCATCATCAGCCCGGCGGTTTCATTTTCACCTAACATCAGGTTGGCGTTCTGCAAGGCTTGGCCACTGCTACCTTTTGTCAGGTTATCAAGTGCCGCGACCACAATCGCGCGACGTTCAATCCGATCTGCAACCACGCCGATATGGCAGAAGTTTGACCCCCTAACATGGTGGGTCGAAGGCGTTTCACCAAAGGGAAGCACCTGCAGAAACGGCTCTGCTTCATAGGCCTTGCTCAGTGTTTCATAAATGCTGTGCGGATCGCCCTTCACATAGGTCGTTGCCAAAATCCCCCGATTGGCGGGGATCAGATGCGGTGTGAACTGCACATGCACGGTCCGCCCCGCCAGTTTCGAGAACTCCTGATCGAACTCCCCCAGGTGACGGTGCGTCCCGCCTACGGCATAGGCGTTGTACCCTTCACTGAGCTCTGCGTGCAAAAGGTTTTCTTTCAACGACCGACCCGCCCCTGAAACGGCGCATTTCAGGTCGAGAATGATGTCATCGAGATCAACCACACCCGCTGTTATCAGCGGCCGCAATGCGTATTGTCCGGTCGCCGCGTTGCAACCTGTGCCAGCAACCAGTCGCGCAGCCCGGATTTCATCGCGGTAGAATTCGGTCAAGCCATAAACAGCCTCTTCCTGCTGTTCCAATGCAGCGTGCGGGTTGCCGTACCACTTCTCGTACTCCGCCGGGTCGCGCAGGCGGAAATCGGCGGACAGGTCGATAATCTTCAGGTTTTTCGGCAGATCACGGATTATTTCCTGGCTGGTTTTGTGCGGCAATGCGCAGAAACACAGGTCAATCTGCGAGAAATCAATTTCCGAAATCTTGCACAGATCCGGCAGGTTCATATGCCGCAGATGTGGGAAAACCTGCGCCATGGGCTGCCCAGCCTTCCGTTCAGCGGCCAGAGCGGTGATTTCCATATTCGGGTGCTCGGCGATCAGCCGCACCAGTTCCGCACCGGTATAGCCGGAAGCGCCAAGAATTGCGATTTTGTGGGTCATGTCAGACCTCTTGCATGAGTGTGTCACATATCACGACCGCCGATGTGACGGTCATCGGATTAAGGAATGGGGGTCCGGGCGTCCTTGACCTAAGTCAGGCCGCCTCAAATGTGATTTGTCGTCGGAGAAACTGAGTGGCCCGATCGCTGACAATGCCCGGTTTGCCGGTCGTCAGAAACCCGCCCCCGCCCGAGCCAAGCATTTTCGGATGGCGTTGCAGGTAATCCGCAAGGCTTTCCGCCACCAGATCTCCCTGACTGAACACTTGAACATCCGGACCAAGCGCCTGCTGAAACGTTTCGGCTATCAAAGGGTAATGTGTGCACCCCAGAATGGCGGCCTGTGGTTCGGGCATCTTCCGCTTCAGGGCATCCACGTGGCTGCGCACCAGCGCTTCGGCCAGAATCATGTCGCCATCTTCGATCGCGTCAACAACACCGCCACATGCCTGCGCCTCGACATCTACACCGATGGCCCGAAAGGCCAGTTCCCGCTGAAACGCGCGACTTGAAACGGTGGCCGGGGTCGCAAACAGCGCGACGTGCTTCACGGCGACCTCTCGCGGGGGCGAGTTGTCGCCCCATTGGCGTTCCGTTAAGGCCTCGATCAGCGGCACAAAGACGCCGAGAACCCGCTTGCCATCGGGCACGCCCTCTTCCTGCATCCGCCGCAACGCAGCCGCGCTGGCGGTGTTGCAGGCGAGAATCACCAGATCACAGCCCTTTGCCCACAGGTCATGTACTGCCTTGCGGGTCAGCTGATAGATATCCTCGGCATCGCGCACACCGTACGGTGCGTGCGAACTGTCTGCGAAATACAGGAAATCCACGTCCGGCAGACGTTTCCGCGCGGCGTCCAGCACAGTCAACCCGCCCAGACCAGAATCAAATATACCTACTGCCATTTGCCCCTTCAGGCGCGATGCCGTTCCTCGAATTCATATCCGTAGTCATAGGACTTTAACGGTTTCGGAGACAGCTCATACGTCGCTTTGCGCAAGAAATCCATCATCTTGCGCGTGTCCTTGCCCAAAGGGTCCAGAACATCCCGGCCAATGGGCTCACCGATGACCACCTTAACCGGCGTGTCGACCCGCTTCTTGAACTCTTTGATCAGTAACCCCATGCGCAGCGTATTGTGGAAATGACTGGCAATCTGAAACAGGCGTGAGGTGTGCCCGTCAAAAAAAACCGGTACAACCGTTGCATTCGATTTCGCAACCATTCGGGCCGTAAAACCGCGCCAGCCCGGATCCATCGGGTGCGAGAACGGTTTGGCTCCGGTGCTGACCGTTCCGCCCGGGAAGATTCCGATGGCACCGTCACTACCCAAATAATCCAAGGTCGTCTTCCGCGTTTCGAGGTTTAGCCTCATCGCCTCCTTCGTATTATCGAACGAAATTGGCAGGATGATACGATTCAGATCCTCGGCCTTTGTGAATACATGATTGGCCAATATCCGAAAATCTCCGCGCGTCTGAGACAGGATGTGGCCCATCATCAGACCATCCAGAATTCCGTACGGATGATTTGCAATCAGGATCAGGGGCCCGTCAGCGGGTATGTTCGACAAAGATCCGGCGACGATATCCAGTGACAATCCGTACCGCTCGACCATAACCGCCCAGAAATCCCGGCCGTTGGCGACTTCGCGCTCGTACCCATCCGCCCGTTTGATCAGACGCAAACGCCCGGTCGTATTCTCCATAAGCTTGATGACCATCTTCCCGCCTCTGGTCTCGGCGGAATAGGCATAGGAAATGTCACGGGCGACATGACGGCGCGAAGGCATGCGACACTCCGGTCTGTTTCACGCAATCTAGGTGCAGGTGAGCCTTTTGCACAGATGCCGTTACAGGATTATGACATGTCATTCGGCCGCGGCACGCATCTCGGGACCGCCGTCGCGGATGATCGCCAGCAATTCCTCGCGCTTTTTGGCTGCTTTGGCTTCGTTCTCCCTCAGAACAGGTCCAAATCCGCGAATCTCCAGCGGAAGCCGCGCAAGGGCCGCAAATGCGTCACGTGTTTCAGCCGTGATCAATGGCGTGATCTCACGCAGGTCGGATTCGTACTGACGGATCAATGCACGTTCCATCTTGCGTTCGGCACTGTAACCAAAAATGTCGAAGGGTGTACCGCGCAGGAATTTCAGTTTGGACAGAAGCTTCATCGGTGCAAGCAACCATTCCCCAAAAGCACGCTTGCGCGGTCGCCCGTTCGGTCCGGTCCCTCCCATTATCGGTGGCGCCAGATGAAAGGTCATCTTGAAGTCGCCGTCGAACTCGGACTTTGCCTGCTCCCGGCTATCCAGGAGAAGGCGAGCAACCTCATATTCGTCCTTGTAGGACAGCAGTTTGTGATAGCCCTTAGCCACAGCCTCGCGAACCGAGGCGTCCTCGAAAGCGTCAACCACCTTGCGGTAGCGTTTTGCCAGACGATTGCCCTGATATTTCTTCAGATGATCGGTCCTGAAGTCGATCATCTGCTCCAGCGATTTGGGCAACTCTGCAACGGACGGCGACAGTATCGCTTCGACTTCCTGGGAATGCAGAACTGCCCACCGGCCAATATCAAAGGCGCGTTTGTTGCGTTCGACCGCAGTGCCGTTCAGTTCGATGGCTTGCAGTACGGCCTGATGTGAAACCGGCAGCAGACCCTTTTGCCAGGCAGCACCAAGGACCATCATGTTTGAATAGATCGAATCTCCCATGACAGCGCGCGCCAGCTCGGTTGCATCGAACATCGAAACGCCGTCCTTCAATCGCGCCTGCAGCGCCAGTTCCAGCCGGTCGCTGGGGATCTGGAAATCGGTGTCCCGGGTGAAGTCGCCGGTGATCGTTTCATGGCTATTGACCACCGCGCCGGTTTGGCCGGTTCTGGTCAGACCCAGTGTTTTGGCCCCGGCAGACACGACCAGATCGCCGCCAATCAGCGCATGTGCTTCGCCGGTCGCGACACGGATGGCGCTGATGTCTTCGGGACGGTTGGCCAACCGGCAATGGATGTGCACCGCACCGCCTTTTTGTGCCAAACCCGCCATTTCCATCATGCCAGCACCCTTGCCGTCGATCTGGGCAGCCTGAGCCAGAATGGCACCCAGCGTCACAACCCCGGTGCCGCCAACGCCAGTGATGACAACGTTATGAGTTCCATCAATACGCGGAAGTTCAGGCATAGGCAGATCGGGCAAGTCGATCTCGGTCGTGGCTTCCTTTCGGATCTGAGCGCCTTCCAACGTCACGAATGAAGGGCAAAACCCGTTGAGGCAGGAAAAATCCTTGTTGCAGCTGGACTGATCAATGGCGCGCTTGCGACCAAGTTCCGTGTTCTTCGGAACGATCGAGACACAGTTCGACTGAACACCGCAATCCCCGCAGCCTTCGCAAATGTCAGTGTTGATGAACACCCGCTTGTCCGGGTCAGGAAATGTTCCGCGCTTGCGGCGGCGGCGTTTTTCGGCGGCGCACGTCTGCACGTAGACAATGACCGACACACCCTCGATCTCGCGGAAACGCTCCTGCACCTGCATAAGTTCGGCGCGCTCGAAGGTTTCGACATTCGCAGGCAGCGCCTTGAAGTTCACGTCTTCCTTTTCGTCATAGACAACAGCCACGGTCTGAACGCCCATTGCCTTGACCTCGGCGACAATACGTTCGGCCGTCAGGCCGCCCTCATTGTCCTGACCACCAGTCATGGCAACTGCATCGTTGAACAGGATCTTGAAGGTAATGTTCGTCCCCGCCGACAATGCCGCCCGGATCGCCTGAACGCCCGAGTGGTTGTAAGTTCCGTCCCCAAGGTTCTGGAACACATGCTTGGTGGTCGAAAACGGCGCTTCCCCAATCCAGTTTGCGCCTTCACCACCCATCTGAGTGAACCCTGTCGTCTCACGATCCATCCACTGAACCATGTAGTGACAGCCGATACCGGCATAAGCGCGGCTTCCCGTCGGCACGCGGGTCGAACTGTTGTGCGGGCAACCCGAACAGAAATATGGCAGGCGCGTCGCGATTTCCTGGGCGTTGTCGGCCCTGCGGGCTTCGGACAGTTTTGCCAGCCCGGCGCGAACGCCGTCTGTATCGTGCCCCTCTTCGATCAGGATCTCACCGATTTTCTCGGCGATCATGATCGGATCCAGCGCGCCGCGTGTCGGGAACAGTTCTTCACGGTGCAAGGTGCCGGCACCGCCCTTGTACCAGCCATAGACACGGCGGCCGCGGCGATCGTCGAAAATGGCCTCTTTGACTTGAACCTCGATCAGCTTGCGCTTTTCCTCGACAATCACGATCAGATCCAGGCCTTCAGCCCAGTCATGGAACCCAACCATGTCCAGCGGGAAGGTCTGCCCCACCTTGTAGGTGGTAATGCCCAGCCGCTCGGCCTCGTTTGCGTCGATGTTCAGCAGAGACATGGCATGGGTCAGGTCGAGCCAGTTTTTGCCCGCCGCAACAAACCCGATTTTCGCGCCCGGCTTACCCCAGATACGCTTGTCCAGTTTGTTGGCATGAGAGAAGGTTTCCGCCGCAAAACGCTTGAAGTCGATAATGCGCCCTTCCTGCAGGTGAGGCGTGTCGCCCAAACGGATGTTCAACCCGCCCTCGGGCATGTCGAACTCGGGCATCACCAGCCCCATGCGATCCGGGCTGCCGTCCACGACGGAAGTCACCTCGATCGTATCTTTCATCGTCTTCAAGCCAACCCAAACGCCGGCAAAACGGCTGAGCGCAAAGCCGTAGATACCGTAATCCAGGATCTCCTGAACACCTGCTGGGCTGACCACAGGCATGTACATGTCGACCAGAGACCATTCCGACTGGTGCAACACGGTCGAGCTCTCACCGGTGTGATCGTCGCCCATTGCCATCAGCACACCGCCATGGCGCGCGGTTCCGGCCATATTCGCATGCCGCATCACGTCACCAGACCGGTCCACGCCCGGACCCTTGCCGTACCACAACCCGAACACGCCGTCGTACCTGCCATCTCCACGCAACCCGGCCTGCTGGCTGCCCCACAGGGCTGTTGCCGCCAGATCCTCGTTCAGACCGAACTGAAAGGTGACATCGCTTTCCGAAAGCTCTTTTTGCGCTCGCATCATCTGCTGATCGACCGCGCCAAGCGGCGAACCGCGATAGCCCGTCACCAGTCCGGCGGTGTTCAAACCCGCCTTCTGGTCGCGCGCTTTTTGCATCAGCATCAGCCGAACAAGCGCCTGCGTTCCGTTCAGAAGAACGGGATTTCTGGTCAGATCAAAGCGGTCATTCAGCGTAATCTTAGGCTCGCTCATCGGACGCCTCCCCTCGTCAGATCAGGTTGCTAACATAACACATATTTTAGGTCATAATTTCTGACCTGTATAGACGCTATCCTCTGAATTGTAACGATTTCACAGTTTGAATGTAGAACTTGTTACCTATTTCATATAGGGCTTCCTTAGGATAACGAAAGTTGCGGCGATGGACTGGGACAAGCTTAGGATATTTCACGCTGTTGCAGACGCGGGCAGCCTGACGCACGCCGGAGACAAGCTTAACCTGTCACAATCGGCCGTCAGCCGCCAAATCCGCGCGCTGGAAGAATCACTCGATGCCACCTTGTTTCATCGCCATGCCCGGGGTCTGATTCTGACCGAACAGGGCGAATTGCTGTTCGATGCGACCTCGGCCATGTCCAAACGGCTGGACGCTGCCGCCGCGCGCATCCGCGATAGTGAAGAAGAAGTGTTTGGGGTTCTTCGAGTAACAACCACTTTCGGTTTCGGAACCCTTTGGCTGGCCCCTAGGCTGCCGAAATTATATGAACAATATCCCGACCTGAACATCGACCTGATGTTGGAAGAACGGGTTCTGGACCTTCCCATGCGCGAGGCCGATGTTGCCATCCGTATGAAAGAACCCAGCCAGGCGGATCTTGTACGAAAACGCCTTATGACCGTCCAAATGCAGCTTTATGCAACCAAGGAATACCTGGACACACATCCCTCACCTGCAACGATTGAGGAAATCTCCAATCACCGGCTAATTTGCCAGACCCCCGCCGCGCCGCAGGTCGGCGCCAGCGCAGCAATGGTCAGGCATTTAATGACGCACAACCCCAGCTCCCTGCTGACGGTCAACAACTACTTCGGGGTTTTACAAGGTGTACTGCATAACCTTGGCATCGGTGTTTTGCCCGACTATGTCACGCAGAACTTTCCGCATCTGATTTCTATCCTGGCAGATATCGAAAGCGCCGAAGTTCCGGTCTATCTCGCATACCCCGAGGAATTGCGTCACTCGAAACGTGTCGCTGCCTTCCGGGATTTCGTTCAGGATGAGATCATCGAACAGCGGAAACAGTTGAAGAGGCTGGGAAAACTGTAGCTATGCACATTTGGCATAGCGGGCATGAGCAGCAAACAGCCTAATAAATCTTGAACGAAAGAAAACCGCACACTAAATGAGCACTCGAAGGCGGTGATGCTGAAACGCTCATCATCTTCATACCTCCCTGTTGGACTACGGCCGAGCTTATTGCTCGGCCTTTTTTTTTGGCCCGAAAGCCAAGCCCTCTGAAAACAAGCCAATTTTTCTGGGAATCGTTCCACACTCCCTCTATGCTGCCGGAAAACAAAAATTTTCTACTTTCGAGGGAAATCTCATGTTCAATCTGCTTCGCCTAATGCTGGCGATGATCGTATCCGTGTTTATTGTGGGTACGGCGCTGGCTCAGGAGTCTGACACAGGCTCATCCTCTACGGTGGCGGCCCCGGTCGTTCCTGATGACCTGAGCCCCGAGCAGGTGGACGATTTGGTTGCGCGCATGTCTGACGATCAGGTGCGCGCCCTTTTGTTAGAGCGGTTGGATGCCGTAGCCGAGAAGAGGGCCAAGGAGGCAGAAGGACAGGAAGACCCGCTGACCGAAATCAACGAAATATGGGCGGCGATGGTTGCCTCATGGACTAATGTTCTGACGACACTTCCAAACATTTTCAGCGCGCAGGTTAAAGCATTTAGCAACTTTTCCGAAACTCTCGGATCGACCGGTGTGCTTACTTTGATCGGGCTGGTCGCAAGCGTTCTGGTTGTGGGATTCATAGCTGAAAAGTTGTTCGATATTTTAACCAGAAGATGGCACAAACACACCGAAGTCGGGGATGAGGCCGACCTTTGGGGTGCCGTGAGCTTTTTGTTCCGCCGGTTTTGCCGCGAGATCGCCGGGTTGATTGTTTTTTATATCGTCATCCGGACTCTGGGCCGGATCCTTTTGACACCCGAGCAGCTCAAATTTGCGGGCCCTTTCGTATTCTATCTTATCTGGATCCCGCGATTGGGCGCGGCGGCGTCGCGGTTCATTATGGCACCAAACAACCCAAAATTCAGACTGGTCAACATTGACGATCACTGGGCAAAATACCTGCATCGGAATCTGATTGGTTTGCTGATCCTGATTGGGGTTACGCTGTTCGTTGTCCGCTTTAATGGTTTGAACGGTATCACTCCCGGCGATACCCGCATCGGTTTCTGGCTAAATAGCGCTATTCATATCTACATTGGCGTGATCGCCTGGACCGCGCGCGAGGGCCTGTCGCAGATGATGCTGGGCACCGATCCGGATCACACAAAATTCGATGAAGAAGTCGCGCAATATTATCCGTACTTCGCAATCGGCGTTTCGGCGGTGACCTGGCTGCTGGTCGAGTACCTTGCCGCACAGCGCGACCCGGCAATCCTGGCGCTGTTGGTCAAAGGCCCGCATTTCACGACTATGTTCTGGTTGCTGATTGCACCCGCCCTCGACACTCTGATCCGTGGATTGGTGCGCCATCTGCAACCGCCGATGTCCGGCGAAGGCCCGCTTGCCGAACGCGCTTATCGGTCGACCAAGCGCAGCTATATCCGCATCGGCCGTGTTCTGGCAGGCCTGTTTGTCGTGATGATGATTGCGCAGGCATGGCAGTTGGATTTGCGGCATGTCGCTTCCGCTGGCATCGGCGCCGAAGTTGGTGGGGCCGTGATCGAGTTTCTGCTGATTATTGCCGTCGGTTATATCATGAACGAGGTCGTCTCGCTTTGGATCAACCGTCGTCTGGCCAAAGAACAGACAGCCGCCGAAGCTTTGGACGAAGAAGCCGGTGGCGAAGGCGGCGGTGCGGGCGGCTCGCGTCTGGCGACCGTTCTGCCATTGCTGCGCATCACCGCGCAGGTGACGATTGCCGTCATCTTCGGCCTGCTGGCGCTCGGGGCACTGGGCGTCAACATCACGCCGCTCCTCGCCGGTGCCGGTGTTCTCGGCCTGGCCATCGGCTTTGGTGCGCAGAAGCTGGTTGCCGACATTGTCGGCGGCATCTTCTTCCTGATCGATGACGCCTTCCGCGTTGGTGAATACGTGGATGTGGGCGGCACTATGGGAACCGTCGAAAAGATCTCGATCCGTTCGATGCAATTGCGCCACCACCGCGGGCCGGTTCACACGATCCCTTATGGTGAAATTCAGAAGCTGACGAATTTCAGCCGTGACTGGGTCATCATGAAACTGAAGTTCACGGTGCCATTCGACACTGACCCCAACAAGGTCAAGAAGATCTTCAAGAAGATCGGGGCCGATATGATGGCGGACGAAACTCACAAGGAAGGTTTCTTGCAGCCCTTCAAATCTCAGGGTGTGTTCGACTTTGACGATGTCGGGATGATCATCCGAGGCAAGTTCATGGCCAAACCGGGCAAGCAGTTCACGCTGCGCAAGGAAATCTTCAACCGGGTCAAGGCTGCCTTCAACGAAAACGGAATCGACTTTGCCCGCCGCGAAGTCCGTGTTGCGATCCCCGGCCTGGAAGAGGCGGAAACCCTGACCGAAGAGCAAAAGGCCGCAGTTGGCGCCGCCGCTGCTGACTCGTTGAACAAGCAGCAAGGTGGTGCTTGATAAGCTCTGCGCGCGGTAGCTGCCCTAGCTGTCGGGTTTTGGACCAAATTCTTGAAGAACCGGCGCACCGCGCCGGTTCTTTTTTGCCCGGGTAATTGCTCTCCTCCTAGCTTTCGGCCCGGTTCTTGCGCCCTGCGCGGTCTTGACCCTTCCCACGGGCGCGCCCATGGCCTAAAAGGCGCGCAATCTCGGCCATCTCGGACACAGGACAAACCATGCAAGAGCCCGCCATCACCCCGGATCTGATTGCAGCACACGGGTTGAAACCCGAAGAATACGACATGATCCTGGAGATCATCGGGCGCGAGCCGACATTTACCGAGCTTGGCATCTTTTCGGCCATGTGGAACGAACACTGTTCCTACAAGTCCTCGAAGAAATGGCTGCGCACGCTGCCCACCTCGGGGCCTCAGGTCATTTGCGGCCCTGGTGAGAATGCGGGCGTGGTGGATATCGGCGACGGTCAGGCCGTCGTCTTCAAAATGGAAAGCCACAACCACCCCTCGTATATCGAGCCCTACCAAGGGGCGGCGACCGGCGTGGGTGGCATTCTGCGCGATGTATTCACCATGGGTGCGCGTCCCATTGCGTCGATGAACGCACTGTCCTTTGGAGAGCCGGGCCACCACAAGACACGCCAACTGGTCAACGGCGTGGTTGAAGGGATTGGCGGCTACGGCAACTGTTTCGGTGTGCCCTGTGTGGGCGGCGAAGTCCGTTTTCACCCTGCCTATAACGGCAACTGCCTTGTGAACGCGTTCGCCGCCGGCCTCGCTGACAGCGACAAGATCTTCTATTCTGCCGCATCGGGCGTCGGTATGCCTGTCGTTTATCTGGGAGCCAAAACCGGCCGCGATGGCGTTGGCGGTGCGACAATGGCTTCGGCTGAATTCGATGACACCATCGAAGAAAAACGCCCCACCGTGCAGGTTGGTGACCCCTTCACCGAAAAGCGTCTGATGGAAGCAACGCTGGAATTGATGCAGACCGGCGCGGTGATTTCGATCCAGGACATGGGCGCGGCCGGTCTGACCTGTTCGGCTGTTGAAATGGGCGACAAGGGCGGCCTTGGTGTGCGTCTGGATCTGGAAAACGTGCCTCAGCGCGAAGAAGACATGACCGCATATGAAATGATGCTGTCGGAATCCCAGGAACGGATGCTGATGGTCCTCAAGCCGGAACTTGAGGCCGAAGCTCGTGCAGTATTCGAAAAATGGGATCTGGATTTCGCAATCGTTGGTGAAACGATTGCCGAAGACCGCTTCCTGATTATGCACAATGGCGAAGTCAAAGCTGACCTTGTCCTGTCGAAACTGTCCTCGACCGCACCGGAATATGACCGCCCGTGGGAGCCGACGCCCGAGGCCGAGGAACTGGCCGACGTGCCACAGATCGATCCGATCGACGGATTGAAGGCCCTGCTGTCCTCTCCCAACTACGCGGGCAAGCAATGGGTTTATGAACAGTACGACACCATGGTGATGGCGGATTCCACCCGCACACCGGGATTGGGCGCTGGCATGGTTCGCGTTCATGGCACTGACAAGGTATTGGCCTTCACCTCGGACGTTACCCCGCGCTATGTGCGCGCCAACCCGGTTGAAGGCGGCAAGCAGGCCGTGGCCGAAGCCTATCGCAACCTGACAGCCGTCGGGGCCAAGCCGCTGGCCACGACCGACAACCTGAATTTCGGCAACCCGGAAAAGCCCGAGATCATGGGCCAGTTTGTCGGCGCCATTCAGGGCATCGGCGAAGCCGTTGGCGCGCTGGATATGCCGATCGTGTCCGGCAACGTGTCGCTTTACAACGAAACAGATGGTCAGGCGATCCTGCCGACCCCGACCATAGGCGCGGTGGGTCTGCTGCTGCATTCTGACGAGATCATCGGCAACGAAGTCCGCGAGGGGCATGTAGCGCTGGTCATCGGCGAAACCAAAGGTCATCTGGGTCAGTCCGCCCTGCTGGCCGAGGTGTTCAACCGCGAGGACGGTGATGCGCCCCATGTCGATCTGGCGGCCGAGGCCCGCAACGGAGATTTCATCCGCACCAACCGCAACATGATCAAGGCGTGTACCGATCTGGCCGACGGCGGCCTTTCTCTGGCCGCTTTCGAGCTGGCCGAAGCGTCTGGTGTCGGCGTTCAGTTGGACGAGGCATCGACCGCGTTCCTGTTCGGTGAAGATCAGGCCCGTTATCTGGTCGCCTGCAACTTCGATCAGGCCGAGGCGCTGATGATCGCCGCCGGTCAGGCCGGTGTCCCTCTGGTCTCGGTTGGCAGGTTCACGGGCGATGCTGTCAGGATCGGAAGTTCGGAAGCGCCGCTGTCGGAACTGGCGGAAATCTTCCGTGGCAGCTTTGCCGCTGCGGTGGCCTGACGCCCACCCTGCATACATCCCAAACTCAGAAATCCTGCGCGCGCGACCGGGCGCGGGATTTGTAAACGTGGTCGCCCCGAGGCACCTTGCACGCCCCTGCGCATCGCTCTACATCTTGGGAAAGACCTTCAGGAGTAACCTTTATGCCGATGAGCGCCCACGAAATCGAACACCTGCTGCGCGAAGCCTTTCCGGATGCGAAGATTCAGGTTGGCGGGCATGATGGTGTTCATATGTCTGCCATGGTCGTTGACGAAAGCTTTCGCGGAAAGAACAGAGTGCAGCAACAGCGCGCAGTCTACGCCGCGTTGAAAGGCAAAATGGACGGCCCGGATGGCGAGCTACACGCGCTGGCTTTGACTACAAAAATTCCGGAATGATCAGACCCGGCGTCATCACTCGCAAACCCCAGCGGAGGCCTGAAAATGAGTGATCTGATGCTTGGCGTTTGCATTGTAGTTGGATTGATTGTTGCCGCAGCGCTGATTGAAGCCTATTTGAAGCGCAACAAGAAACGCTCGCTGGCCGATATGCGTCCTGATCCGGGCGAAATCAGCCAGGTGGGCGGAATAGAGAGATACGGGCTGGATCCGTTGTCTTTGGCGCAGGCCGAGCATCGGCGGCTCGAAGCGGAAGGATGGGGTCCAGAGGCCCCACAAAACGAAACAACCGCCCCGGATGCGGGTGAAGAGGACAAGCAAGATGAGCGACGTTAAGACCCAGATCGACGAAACCGTCAAAGCCAACGACGTGGTGCTGTACATGAAAGGCACCAGGGAAATGCCGCAGTGCGGATTTTCGTCCCGCGTGGCCGGTGTCCTGAACTACATGGGTGTGGAATATACTGACGTGAACGTTCTGGCCGACGAAGAAGTGCGTCAGGGCATCAAGGACTATTCCGACTGGCCGACCGTGCCGCAGCTTTTCGTCAAAGGCGAGTTCGTGGGCGGCTGTGACATCGTTACAGAAATGACCCTGTCGGGTGAACTGGACACGCTGTTTGACGAAAACGGCGTCGGCTACAACAAGGAAGCAGCCGACAAAATCCGCGAAGCAAACGCCTGATCGGCGCTTACCGGCTGCTGCATTCCTTATAAATGACCTGCTCACTGGCGGCGCTTCCTGCCGCCAGATAGCTGATCGAAGCGTTCCAGCCCTTGGAACGCAGAATATACGTTCCCTCTGTCCCCAGAGACTCGTAGCGAATCCCAGATCCGCTTTCGACTTGGCGCATGGCGACCAGAGTGTTGTCGACCATGACCGCCGCAGCACCTGATCCATCGGTCGAATTAAAGTAGCTCACATGCAGCGGCACTTCGTTTTCGCAGGTGAAAGTCACTGATAATATGTCGATCCCGGCCATAGCGGCCGATCCTGATATCAGCAGTCCAAAGCATGCCAGATTGCGCAGCATTCTCATCCCGCGGACTTCTCTTCCAGCATTGACGCCAGCGCTTCGGCCCGCGCAGCCAGTTCTCCCAAGGTGTCGGTCACCGATGGCGGCACGACTGCCACTTCAACACGCTCGGGTTCCGGCGGTGGTGCATTTCGCAGCGTCTCTAGCTCCGCTTGGAACTCGGCGAGCTTTGCCTCAAGGGATTTGACCTTTTCTTCGGTTCCGGCGGTTTTGTCCGCCAGCATCAGGCCAGCCATCAGCAGCATTCGTGATTCCGGCATGCGCCCGATCTGGTCCGACAGAACCTGAGCCTCGTCGTCCAGCATTTGGGCCGCTGCCTGCAGAAATTGCTCTTCACCCTCCTGGCACGAGACGTCAAAACCACGACCACCGATATGAATGGTTACTTCGGGCATCACTCCACCTCACCTTCTGCCAGCTTTGCCTGTGACAACAAAGGTTCCAGCCGTGCCAGAACCGCATGCGCCTCAGCTGCATCCGTCGCCTGAGCGGCACGCGTTGCTTCCAACTCGGCAACTGTGGCGCGGTTCAGCATCTCCGCATCCGGCAGACCGTCCTGCACGGCGGCGCGCAACTCATCAACCGAACGCCGCAACTGTTCGTTGGCTTTGCGCATGCGCTGCAGGTCGTCATCCAACCGCGACATCGCGGCCCCATGGCTTGACCGTTCCGCCCTCAGCATTTCCAGTTCGGCGTTAAGTTCTTCCAGACGCTCGGTGTCGGCGATCTCTGACAGCAGCCGGGCATTTTCGGCCTCAAGCTCCTGCAGCTTTCCACTCAATGCGCTTAACCGAGTGTTTTCGGCCTTCAGCGCCTCCAGTTCCTCACGGTTGTCCAGCGCAGCCTTGGCGTCGGCAAGCTCTGCCCGCGCAGCTTCAACCGAGGCCAGCCTGTCATTGGCATCGGCAAGTTGTTGGCGCAGTGCCGTTTTCTCGGCGTCATCAACAGGAACGTTGCGCAAAGCCTCCATATCGGCGCGCATCGCGTCGACTTCATGTTCGTGACGTTCTTTCAGAGATTTCAGCCGCTCTTCCAACTGCGCATTCGCCACACGCTCGTCCTCAAGCGCGACGCGCAGTTCGTCATCTGCGCCTTCTTTGGCTGGTGCTGTGTCCTGAATGGCCGCTACACCCGCGCCAATCCGCTCCATCGCGGCGGTCAGGCGACGCTGTAGTTCTTCGATCTGGCTCATGCCCCTGTCACCTCATTTTCAAGGTTTGTTATCTCTCGGGTTTGTCCGAATCAATGCAAACCACTTCTGTGCCTAGTCTAACGGATTGTTCCGGAAAATACCCACTGTTTGCTTTCAACGACTTGGATCGTCTTCTTGAGGCGGCCACCTCATGGAATGCCCGGTTCCACTTGAACTTTGGGGGCTGAGTGTTATTGAGCGCGCAACCTGCCTGTAACCCAAAGGAACAACGCCCGTGGACCTGACTGCGCTGCGCAATGCCAACCCCGAACACTGGGACAAAGCTGCGGCCATCCGCACCTTGACCCTCGACGCCGTCGCCGCCGCCAATTCCGGCCATTCCGGCATGCCGATGGGCATGGCCGATGTTGCGACCGTACTGTTCGAAAAGCACCTGAAGTTTGATGCGTCAGCCCCGAACTGGCCCGACCGCGACCGGTTCATTCTGTCGGCGGGTCACGGCTCGATGCTGGTTTATTCACTGCTGTATCTCACCGGCCATGCGGATGTGACGCTGGATGAAATCAAGAACTTCCGCCAGTTGGGCGCAAAAACGGCGGGCCACCCGGAAAATTTCCTGATCGAAGGCGTTGAGACAACCACCGGCCCGCTGGGTCAGGGCATCTCGAACGCCGTCGGCTTTGCCATGGCCGAGGAAATTCAGCGCGCGCATTACGGCAAGAAGGTCGTCGACCACTACACCTACGTGATAGCGGGCGATGGCTGCCTGATGGAAGGCGTCAGCCAGGAAGCCATCACTCTGGCCGGCCGTCATGAGCTGAGCAAGCTGATCGTGTTCTGGGACAACAACAACATCACCATCGACGGCACCGTCGATATGGCCGACCGCACCGACCAGGTGCGCCGTTTCACGGCTTCGGGCTGGCAGGTGATCGAAATCGATGGCCATGATCCCAAAGCTATCGACGCCGCCATCGTACAGGCAAAGAAATCCAACAAACCGACCATGATCGCCTGTGAAAGCCATATCGCACTGGGTCATGCGGCGCAGGATACATCCAAAGGGCACGGCGCACTGACCGATCAGGATCAGTTGAAGGCGGCAAAAGACGGCTACGGCTGGCCTCATGACGCATTCGAAATCCCTGCCAACGTAAAGTCTGCCTGGGAAGTTATCGGCGCCCGTGGCGCGACCGAGCGCGCCGCGTGGCAAGAGCGCTTTGCACAACTGTCCGAACGCAAGCAGGCCGAGTTCAACCGCGCCTACGCGTTTGAAGCACCCAAAAAACTGGCCGGTGCTATCCGCTCGTTCAAGAAACAGATGTCGGAAGACCAGCCGAAACTGGCAACTCGGGCCTCGTCCGAGAAGGTTTTGAATGTCGTGAACCCGATCATGACCGAGACCGTGGGCGGCTCGGCGGACCTGACCGGTTCGAACAACACCAAATCCGCCGATATGGGCGTGTTCCTGCCGGAAAACCGCAAGGGCCGTTACATTCACTACGGCATTCGCGAGCATGGTATGGCCGCTGCGATGAACGGCATGGCGCTGCACGGCGGCATCCGCCCTTATGGCGGCACATTCATGGCCTTCACCGACTATGCCCGCCCGTCCATGCGCCTGGCTGCGCTGATGAAGGTGCCTTCGGTCTTCGTCATGACCCACGACTCGATCGGTCTGGGTGAAGACGGCCCGACCCACCAGCCGGTCGAGCATCTGGCGATCTCACGCGCGACACCGAACACCTACGTGTTCCGCCCCGCGGATACGGTTGAGACAGCCGAAGCCTGGGAACTGGCACTGACATTCAAAGAAAGCCCCTCGGTCCTGTCCCTGACCCGTCAGGGCGTGCCCACCGTACGCAAGGACCACAAGGCCAGAAACCTGACCGCACAAGGCGCATATGTTCTGGCCGACGCGGAAGCCAAGCGTCAGGCCATCCTGATCGCCACCGGTTCGGAAGTCTCGCTGGCGATGGAAGCCAAGGCGATGCTCGAGGCCGAAGGCATCGGCACCCGTGTCGTGTCAATGCCCTGCATGGAACTGTTCGCCGAACAGGACGAAGCCTATCGCAAACGCGTTCTGCCCGCAGGTGCCGTTCGTGTTGGCATAGAGGCCGCCGTCCGCGCCGGTGGCTGGGATCGCTGGCTGCTGGGCGAGCGTGGTCGCGAGGCCAAGGTCGGTTTCATCGGCATGTCGAGCTTCGGCGCTTCGGCCCCGGCTGGTGAGCTTTACAAGCATTTCGGTATTACTGCCGAGGCTACTGTTGCCAAGGTCAAGGAACTTCTGGGCCTTTAAGCGCAACCAGAACAAACAAGCGAAGGGCGGCTCTGGCCGCCCTTTTCCATTTGGTTTCAGTGAGATCCGGACTTTCCAAAGATCGGCATTATCACTTTGGTTGCAAGCGGGATAAGGATCAGACCCCAGACCAAACCGAACACGCCGTCCATAGTGGCCTTGGATATCCACTCCACCGCTCCAACCCACTGATCGGACACGGAATGACCGATGGCATAGGCCCAATCATGGATGTGGTGGCCCAGCCAGCCAAACCCAAGAACTTCCATCCCGTGGATTACAATTGAACCTCCGACCCACAGCATCGCGGCAGTTCCCACAATCGACAAGGTTTTCATCACAGCAGGCATGGCCCGCACAAGTCCCCTGCCCAGCCCCCGGCCAATAGGTGTCGGGGCGTTTTTCGCCAGATAAAGTCCCACGTCGTCCATTTTCACAATCAACGCGACCGAGCCGTAGACCGCTACCGTCACCCCGATCCCGACAACGGCCAGTGTTGCGGCCTGCATCCATAAGTTCGGGGCCTCGATCGCCGCCAGCGCGATGGTCATGATTTCAGCAGACAGGATAAAATCGGTTTTGATGGCACCCCTGACCTTCTGTTCCTCAAGATGGCCCGGATCGCGCACGCTCATATCCTGTTCAATCGCGTGGCTTCCGTGCGGGAACAGAACATGAAAGATCTTTTCGGCCCCTTCGAAACACAAGTATGACCCGCCAAGCATCAAAAGTGGTGTGATCAGCCAGGGTGCGAAATTGGCCAGCAGCAAAGCCACCGGCAGCAACAGAATGATCTTGTTGAAAATCGAGCCGCGCGCGATACGCCAGATGATCGGCAACTCCCGTGCTGGCGCAAAGCCCTGCACGTATTTCGGAGTAACAGCCGCGTCATCAATGATGACCCCTGCGGTCTTTGCCCCGGCCTTGCCGGCGGCAGCCACCACATCGTCCACCGAAGCTGCTGCTACCTTGGCAATCCCTGCCACATCGTCCAACAGGGCCAACAGACCACTCATCGCGTTTCCTTTCCTGTCACCTGCCGCAATCGAGACCCTACCCGATCTCACGGCTAGCGCAAGCGTTAGCGCAATCGCGTGAGGTTTGCGCTAACACCTTAAAAATATGCCATTTTTGCCCTTTTGAGAATTCGCTTTCACCGTTATATGGCCCCCAAAGCAAGCGCATTTGGAGACGTCATATGACCATCAAGGTCGGTATCAATGGTTTTGGCCGCATTGGCCGCTGTACCCTGTCACATATCGCGGCATCCGGCCGTAACGACATCGAGGTGATCAAGGTCAACGCCACCGGACCGCTGGAAACCTCGGCACACCTGCTGAAATATGACAGCATTCACGGACGTTTCCCGCGTGACGTTTCCATCAACGGCAACACCATGGATTTGGGCCGCGGCCCGATGCAGATGTTCTCGACCTACGATATGAGCGAACTGGACTGGGAAGGCTGTGACGTCGTTCTGGAATGCACTGGCAAGTTCAATGACGGTCTTAAAGCAAAGACCCACCTGGACCGTGGCGCGCAGAAAGTTCTGTTGTCGGCGCCGGGCAAAAACGTCGACAAGACAATCGTGTTTGGCGTGAACCACAACGGTCTGACTGCTGCGGACAAAATGGTTTCCAACGGCTCCTGCACCACCAACTGCCTTGCTCCGCTTGCCAAGGTACTGGACGAAGGCATCGGCATCGAACACGGCATCATGACCACGATCCACGCCTATACCGGTGACCAGCCGACCCTGGACCGCCGCCACAGCGATCTGTACCGCGCCCGCGCAGCCGCCATGTCGATGATCCCGACCAGCACCGGTGCCGCCAAGGCGCTGGGTGAGGTTCTGCCCAACCTGAAAGGGCGTCTGGATGGGTCAGCCATCCGCGTTCCAACACCGAACGTTTCCGCCGTGGACCTCAGCTTCCGTGCGTCGCGCGATGTCACGGTCGAAGAGGTTAACGCGATCGTGCAGGAAGCGGCGCAAGGCCCGATGCAGCGCGTTCTGGGCTACGAACCCGCGCCGCTGGTCTCGACCGACTTCAACCACACCGAGGAAAGCTCGATCTTCGCGCCGGACCAAACCCGCGTGGTCGACGGACGTATGGTCCGCGTTCTGGCATGGTACGACAATGAATGGGGCTTCTCTGTCCGCATGGCGGATGTCGCTGTTGCAATGGGTCGTCTTAACTAAACCAGCCGACTGTTATTGAACATTTTGGCCCGCTCAGGTTATCTGGGCGGGCTTTTTCCTGCGGTGCGCAAATGACCAATCAAATCGCCATCTGGCTCGGCCTGTTCATCCTCGGCGGTTTCTTCCTCGACTTTGCATTGTTCGGAACCGAACATTTGTTGTTCCTTGCCAAAAAACTCTACAGCTTTCTCGACTGGCTCGCTTTCTGGCGCTGACAGAGGTTTTACTTGACATTTCCTGTTATCTGGCTTTGTTAGCGCTAACCTTATTCAGGCCCACAATCGACGGAGCAGAAAATGACACTAAAGCTGGCAATCAACGGATTTGGGCGGATCGGACGTGGTGTGTTGCGCGCGGTCATGGAAACAGGCCGTACAGACGTCGAGATCGTGGCAATCAACGATCTGGCAAAACCGGAAATAAACGCCCATCTTTTCGAATTCGACAGCGTCCATGGGCGTTACACAAGGCCTGTTCGGTTGACAGATGCCGGATTGGATGTCGGATCCGGACCGATCAGACTTTCCAGTGAACGCGACCCCGAAAACCTGAACTGGTCCGATGTGGACGTGGTTCTTGAATGCACTGGAGTATTTCGCACGCGCGAAGCTGCATCGCGTCACTTCGAAAACGGTTCAAAGAAGGTCCTGATTTCGGCCCCTGCGCGCGGTGATGGCGCGGTCAAGACAATCGTATTTGGGGTGAACGACAAAGACCTGACGGCCGCTGACACTGTTGTATCAAACGCGTCGTGCACAACGAACTGCCTGGCCCCTGTTGCCGCGGCACTGGATGCCGGGCTGGGCATTGTGCATGGCAACATGACGACGGTGCATGCCTATACGGCCAGTCAGCCGGTCCACGATACCGCAGGCAAGGACCCTTACCTGTCACGGGCCGCCGCGTTGTCGATGATTCCCACTACGACGGGCGCAGCATCTGCTGTCGGCCTCGTGCTGCCCCAACTGGCCGGCAAACTGACGGGCCAGGCCATTCGCGTTCCCACACCGAATGTGTCGGTCGTTGACCTGGTCGCCGAGGTGTCGCGACCAACCACGGAGGCCGAAGTAAATGCGCTGTTTACGGGTGCTGCTTCCAGGATCCCGGGTGTTCTGGCTGCCGAGACCCGTCCGCTGATTTCAGTGGATTTCAACCACGATGCCCACAGCTCGACCGTGTCCCTGCCGGAAACAAAAGTCACTGACGGAACACTGGTCAGGGTTCTGGCGTGGTATGACAATGAATGGGGCTTTTCGAACCGGATGCTGGATACTGCCGCCGCGATGGGTGCCCTAGCCTAACCTCTTGCGCAAGGCGTCATTGACGAGGGGCGTAACGAATTTCGATACGTCCCCGTCCAGCCGGGCAATCTCTTTCACAAGTTTCGAGGCAATGGCCTGGTGTCGAGCCTCGGCCATCAGGAAAACGGTCTCAACCGTATCATCCAGCGCCCGGTTCATTCCGACCATCTGGAATTCATATTCAAAATCCGCCACAGCGCGCAATCCGCGCACAATGATCTGGGCGCCAACATCGCGCGCGCAGACGATCAGCAGATTTTCGAATGGATGGGCGACGATCTCGGTCCCGGTCTGATCGCTCAGATGGGCACATTCGGCCTCGATCATGGCCACGCGTTCTTCCAGCGAGAACAACGGCCCCTTGTCGCGGTTGATTGCAACGCCGATGACCAGTTTATCCACCAGGGCCGAGGCGCGGCGGATAATGTCGATATGTCCCAGGGTGATTGGGTCAAAGGTTCCCGGATATAATCCAACCCTCATCGAGACCTCCTGCGCAATAAAATTTCTGCGCAAGCAAACACAACTCTGCCGCAGGTGCAAGAGGCCCCGTTACATGCAAAGGGCATCAATGCCCCATGATCATGCCTTCCAGCGCATCTTTCTCCATCGCCAGTTCGGACAGCTGCGCTTTGACAACGTCGCCCAAAGTGACGATGCCGACCAGCTTGCCATCTTCTATCACCGGCATGTGTCGAAAGCGCCCTTCGGTCATGCGCGACATGATGTCCTGCACGGAATCCTGCCGCGATGCGGTCACAAGCTCGCGGGTCATGTACGTGCTGACCGGCTGGGTCAGGCATCCGCTGCCGCTTGCGGCAAGTTCGCGCACAATGTCGCGTTCCGACAAGATACCGGCCGCTGTTTCTCCGCCATCATCGGACACAACCACCGTACCAATCCGTTTATCCGCCAGAATCTGGGCCGCCTCGGACACGGTAGCCGAAGGTTGAACGGTCACTACCCCGCTGGTCGCCTTGGATTTGAGAATGGCCTGTACAAGCATTTGCAAAAAACCTCCGGACTAACGTACTGTTTTTTCAAAGCCTTGCCCGAATGTTTGCACCTGTCAAGGTGCAGCTTGAGCCTCAAGCCGCGCGACCTCTTCGCGGATGCCCTGCGTCAACGCGTCGGCAAAGCGATTCAGTCGCTCATTGCGCTGATCTCCGAGGTGCCGGACAAGATGGAAACTGCGCGTCAGACTGACCTGATCCGTCAATATTTTCCGCAGGTTCGGATGGAACGGAAGCGTGAAGTCATGCGCAACACAGATGCCGCTGCCAAGCGTGACCTGGCGCAGCTGAACTGAGACGGAATTCGATGCAAGCGCGACACGGTCAACGCCAAGATCAACGAGATAATCCAGTTCACGATCAAAGATCATATCAGGAATGTAACCAATCATCCGGTGCCTTCGCAGGTCGTCCACAGAATGAATGGCGTCATGCTGTGCCAGGTATTCCTGCGTGGCAACCAGATGCAGCCGGTAATCACTGATCTTCTGGACAAGCAATTTCCCTGCCGTCGGGGCGCTGACGGTAACTGCCATGTCAGCCTCGCGCCGGGACAGATTGATGACCCGCGGCAGGGCCAGAATCTGTATGTCCAGATCCGGGTTTGCATCACAGATCTTTGCGCAGACCTGGGGCAGCAGGTAATTGGCGCTGCCATCCGGTGCACCGATCCGTATCTGACCGCTCAGCGTTTTGGAGGATCCCGTAACTGTTCCGGCTGCGGCCCGCATTGCCTCTTCGGCTTGTAATCCATGCTCGACCAACCGTTCGCCGGCAGTGGTCAGAATGTATCCCTGCTGAGATTTTGAGAATAGCGGTGTTTCCAGCGCGGTTTCCAGCCGGGCGATTCTACGCCCAACGGTTGCAGCGTCGATCTTCAACAGGCGGCCGGCGGCAGACAGGCTTTGTTCACGGGCCACCGCCAGAAACACCCGCATATCATCCCAGTTCCGGTTCATCCAAAACCTTTGCATTTTTGCAAAACTTCTTTGAGACATTGCCTCTGTTCAAGTGATTTATGCAAGCCTATTGTGCGCGCAACTTACTTCGGAGGAATTCGCTATGACTGAACTGACCCATTTCATTAACGGCGAAAACGTGGCGGGATCGTCCGGCCGCTTTGACGACGTCTTCAACCCTGCAACGGGCGAAGTGCAGTACAAATGCCCGATGGCAAGTGCCGCTGAAACCACTGCTGCAATTGCCAGCGCCGCCGCCGCACAACCGGCCTGGGGCGCGACCAACCCGCAGAAGCGTGCGCGGGTGATGATGGCCATGGTCGGCCTGATGAACCGCGATATGGATAAACTGGCCGAGGCGCTGAGCCGCGAGCATGGCAAAACCATTCCCGACGCCAAGGGTGACCTGCAGCGTGGTCTGGAAGTCATCGAATACTGCATCGGTGCGCCTCAGATGCTGAAGGGTGAATTCACCGACAGCGCCGGTCCCGGCATCGACATGTACTCCATGCGCCAGCCGCTGGGCGTTGTCGCCTCGATCATGCCGTTCAACTTCCCGGCAATGATGCCCCTGTGGCATGTCGGCCCTGCCCTGGCCTGCGGCAACGCCGTGGTGCTGAAGCCGTCCGAGCGTGACCCGTCCGTGCCGCTGATGCTGGCCGAACTGTTCGTCGAGGCCGGTCTGCCGAAAGGCGTGTTCCAGGTCGTCAATGGCGACAAAGAAGCTGTGGATACGCTGCTGGACAGCGAAGTCATTCAGGGCGTGTCCTTTGTTGGATCGACCCCGATCGCGCAATACATCTATTCGCGTGCCACCGCGAACGGCAAGCGCGCGCAGTGCTTTGGCGGCGCAAAGAACCACATGATCGTCATGCCTGACGCGGATCTGGATCAGGCGGCCGATGCGCTGGTTGGCGCAGGCTTTGGCGCGGCGGGCGAACGCTGCATGGCCATTTCCGTCGCCGTTCCGGTAGGTGAGGAAACAGCCGACGCGCTGATCGAGAAACTGATCCCCCGTGTCGAAAAGCTGAAGGTCGGCCCCTACACCGCGGGCGACGATGTCGACATGGGCCCGGTTGTCACCGGTGCCGCGAAAGAGCGCATTCTGGGTCTGATCAACTCGGGCGTGGAACAAGGCGCGAAACTGGTTGTCGACAACCGCGACTTCAGCCTGCAGGGCTATGAGGACGGCTTCTTTGTCGGTCCGCACCTGTTTGATCACGTGACCCCGGACATGGACATCTACAAGCAGGAAATCTTTGGCCCGGTTCTTTCGACTGTCCGTGCCGGCTCCTATGAAGAAGCGCTGAAGCTGGCGATGGACCACGAGTACGGCAACGGCACCGCTATTTTCACCCGCGACGGTGACACCGCGCGTGACTTTGCCAGCCGCGTGAACATCGGCATGGTGGGCATCAACGTTCCGATCCCGGTTCCGCTGGCCTACCACACCTTTGGCGGCTGGAAGAAATCCATGTTCGGCGACCTGAACCAGCACGGTCCGGACAGCTTCAAGTTCTACACCCGGACCAAAACCGTAACGTCGCGCTGGCCATCTGGCATCAAGGAAGGTGGCGAGTTCAACTTCAAAGCGATGGACTGATCCGCACATCGGATCTAAAAATCAATATGCCCGGCCTGCCGCAGGCCGGGCTTTTTTTCGGCAAAGCATAGCCAACGGGGACCATTTCACGAAAAATTCAGACGCAAAGCTCTGGAAAACCGAACCGGCTGACAATATTTTAGCGCCAAATAAATACCCGAGCAGTTCCTGAACCGGAGGCCAACTTGTCAAATCCCCGCATGACCCGCCGCTCTGCATTGCTGGGCGCAGCGACCTTTCTGGCGACGCCTGCCCTGGTACGCGCGCAAAGCTCCGATGCGTTTCCGCAGGAAGAAGAAGCCATCAGCACGCAGTTGCCGGTGCGCCGCAATGTGTCCTCGTTTTCGCAGCAGAACTGGCAGGATCACTTCAATGAATTGGGCGTCGGATGCCTGCTGGCCGATATTACCAGCCGCGCCGTTCACTACTGGGCCCCGGATGGGACCTATAAACTCTATCCCAGCTCGGTTCCGATGAGCGAGGAATTGACCAAACGCGGGTATACCGAAGTTGTGCGCAAGCGGGAAAACCCCAGCTGGACCCCGACTGCATCTATGCGCGAGCGTGATCCGAACCTGCCTGTGCGAATGGAAGGTGGCGACCCGGGCAATCCGCTGGGAACCCGCGCAATGTATCTGGGCTGGCCTGCCTATCTGGTGCATGGAACGCATGATACGCGCAAGATCGGTCGTCAAAGCTCATCCGGCTGCATTGGTTTGTACAATCAGCATGTCGAACAATTGTACCCGCTGGTGCAGATCGGCACACAAGTCAGACTGATCTGACAAAAAAACCCCGGACTCAAAGCCGGGGTTTTTCATTTTTTGTTGGGAAACTTATTCAGGCAGGATTACCGCGTCGACAACGTGGATCACGCCGTTGCTGGCTTCGATATCAGCCTGAACCACCTTGGCACCGTTAACCTTGACGCCGTTCTTGGCGTTCACGCTAAGGCGGTCGCCCTGAACGGTAAGCACCTTCGCGCGCTTACCTGCGATGTCCCCTGACATAACTTTGGCCGGAACCACGTGATAGGTCAGGATGGAAACCAACTGATCTTTGTTTTCAGGCAGCAGAAGCGATTCAACGGTACCCTCGGGCAAAGCCGCAAACGCCTCGTCGGTCGGGGCAAAAACAGTGAAAGGACCGTCGCCTTTCAAAGTGTCAACCAGCCCTGCAGCCTGAACTGCGGCGACAAGAGTGGTGAATGATCCGGCCGAGACGGCGGTATCAACAATATCGGACCCGGCACGAGCCTGCATTGGCAAAGTCAGTGCAATCGCGGCGGCGGCGCCCAGGAATGTGCGGCGAAACATGGCTGTCATCTCCTCTCCAGCTTGTTATGGAAAGGGTTACGGCAGCCCCGGCGTGCCGGATCACTTTGAGGTCAAGATTTTCTGAGCTGAACCCAAATACTCTGTGCCCGACCATCCTTCAGGAATGGCAAGGCCTCGACCGCGTCCGGGCGTTCCCGCTGAAGGTAATATCCCGGCCAAAGCATTGAATACAAATCAGATTGCAGCAATGCGTGCAGCATGTACTGTTCGCCCCATCCGGGGCAATCATAGAAGAAACGATTGGGGTATTCGTAGGGCAAAAAAACATCGTGCACGTGGATGACGACACCCGGTTTCAGGGCCGGAATGATGCGACAGAACAGATGCGCGACGTCGTTGCTCATGCGGACCACGTGGCTGGAATCGATGAAAAGAACGTCGCCTTCTTGCAGGTTTTCAAACAGCGCCGGATCGACAGCTTCCAGTCGTTTTTGTTCAAAATCATCCACGACATGCGCAATATCCGCCCTCGGATACGGATCGATTGCCGTAATGCGGGTGTTCAGCCCGCCATCAATGATCGCTTGTCGCGTGACGCGGGTTGAATTGCCACACCCGACCTCGATCACATGTTTCGGCTTGAATCTGCGGATCATCAGATAAAGCGCGTCCGCATCCGGGCTGTCATAGTATCCGTTCCCGATGCGATAGCCGGTCTTGTTGCGCGACGGGTCCTTCAATGCCGCAAGCGCATCGGCATGTTCGTGATATTCGTCGACCAGCGGGCCGACATCGAACCCATCCATTCCCGGAGAAAGGGCATATGCAGGGCGTTCCAATCCGCCTGCCCGTTCAAAGCTTTCCAGTCGGGCGCGCTCATCCCGTTCAGTGACTTTGTCGATCAGCTTGACGCCGAAGCGATCCAGAATTGCATTGGTCCGCGGGAATTTCCTGGGTTTCACGCCGCCGTCTCCGATCCGTGGTTGAACACTCCCCGCTCCTTACCTTTGCCGACCAAGGCTTCGCAAGCACCTGCGCGGCAAACACTTGGCAAAAGGGCAAATTCCGTATTCACTGGCGTGAACATTAAGACCGGAGGGCCGCCATGCAGCAGGAATTCACGCTGGGTATTGAAGAGGAATACCTGCTTGTGGACCGCGACAGCCTGCAATTGTCCGAAGCACCTGCCGCTTTGATGGATGCCTGCCAGGCCGATTTTGAAGGTCAGGTCAGCCCTGAATTCCTGCAATGCCAGATCGAGGTGGGAACCCGCCCTCATGCCACGATTGGCGCGGCCCGTGAGGACCTCAAGCGGTTGCGGTCTTGCGTTGCCACGCGCGCCGCTGAATACAATCTGGCTCCGATTGCCGCATCCTGCCACCCCTTTGCAAAGTGGAAAGACCAGCATCATACACGCAAGGATCGCTATGACGCCTTGCAACATGCCCTTGGCGGTGTTGCACGACGCATGCTGATCTGCGGCATGCATGTTCACGTCGGCGTCGAAGACAAGGCGCTGCGTGCCGATCTGATGCCACAACTGTCCTACTTTTTGCCGCACCTGCTGGCTCTTTCCACATCCTCTCCGTTCTGGAGCGGTGAAGACACCGGGTTGTCCTCCTATCGGCTGACCGTGTTCGACAACCTGCCCCGAACCGGATTGCCTCCGGTACCGGCCAGTTGGGCTGAATACGAGCGTACGACAGGAATCCTTGTGGAACTCGGCGTCATCGAAGACACCTCAAAGATCTGGTGGGACCTGCGCCCCTCGCATCGGTTTCCGACGTTGGAAACCCGTATCATGGATGTGCAGCCCCGGCTGGAACACGCCCTTTCGCTGGCTGCGATGATCCAGGCGCTGACCCGGATGCTGTGTCGTTTGAAAGACCGTAACCTGCGCTGGCGTCACTATGACCGGTTCCTCATCGGCGAAAACCGCTGGCGCGCGCAACGGTACGGCGTTGGCGAGGGGCTGATCGATTTTGGCGACCGTTCAATCAAGCCAATGCCTGAACTGATTGGTGAACTGATGGGAATGCTGGCGGAAGATACCGAGGCGTTGGGCACGATGACCGAATTGGCCCGCCTGCGGCAAATTGCGGAAAACGGAACGTCCGCCACACGCCAGCGCCGTGTACACGCCGAGGCCGTGGCAAAAGGGGACGATCCCGGTCAGGCGGTCGTGAAGCACCTGATCGAGGAATTCCACGAAGATCTCTGATATCGCGCACCCGGGGCCGATCAATACCATAACCTTACTTCCCATGATTGCTGATCGTGCAAAATTTCTGTAACGATTGGGAAATAAACAATCGTTCAATTCAGCATCGACGGGAAGGATTGGCATGGATTTCGCGCTGACCGAGGAACAGACAGCTATCTTCGACATGGCCTATGCATTTGGGCAGGAAAACATCGCTCCGTTTGCGCGGCAATGGGAGGCGGATGGAACCATTCCCAAAGACCTTTGGCCCCGGATCGGCGAACTGGGCTTCGGTGGCTTGTATGTCTCTGAGGACGCAGGAGGATCGGGTCTGAGCAGGCTGGATGCAACGCTGGTTTTTGAAGCTTTGTCCATGGCCTGCCCGTCGGTTGCAGCCTTTCTGTCGATCCACAACATGTGCGCAAAGATGCTGGACAGCTTCGCCAGTGACGAGCTGAAATCACGTATCATGCCACAGGTTCTCAGTCTTGATACGGTCCTCAGCTACTGCCTGACCGAACCCGGCTCGGGCTCGGACGCTGCAGCGCTCAAAACCCGCGCCGAACGTACAAACGAAGGTTACACGCTGAACGGCACCAAGGCGTTTATCTCGGGCGGTGGCTACTCTGATGCTTATGTCTGCATGGTGCGCACGGGTCAGGATGGTCCCAAGGGGATTTCGACCGTTTATGTCGAAGACGGAACGCCCGGTCTCAGCTTCGGGGCGCTGGAGCAGAAAATGGGTTGGAAAAGCCAGCCGACGGCGCAGGTGCAGTTCGATGACTGCAAGATACCATCAGGGAACCTGGTCGGCACCGAAGGGGATGGATTCAAGTACGCCATGATGGGACTGGACGGCGGGCGCTTGAATATCGCCTCCTGCTCTCTGGGTGCGGCGCAGACCGGCTTGGACATGACCTTGCAATACATGTCCGAGCGTAAAGCATTCGGTCAATCCATCGACCAGTTTCAGGCCCTGCAGTTCCGACTGGCTGATATAGAGATCGAACTGCAGGCCGCACGCGTCTTCTTGCGGCAGGCCGCGTGGAAGCTGGATCAGGGCACACCCGATGCCAGCAAATTCTGCGCGATGGCCAAAAAGTTCGTTACCGAAACGGGATCAAAAGTCGTCGATCAATGTCTGCAGTTGCATGGCGGGTACGGCTATCTGGCCGATTACGGGATCGAAAAGCTTGTGCGTGATCTGCGCGTGCATCAGATATTGGAAGGCACCAACGAGATCATGCGCGTGATCGTCGCCCGCCAGATGCTTGCCCAACGCTGAGGATCAAATGCCAGATATCGACATCCGTGTGACAGGCCGCGCCGGGCGCATCACTTTGACACGGCCCAAGGCGCTCAACGCGCTTAGTTATGACATGTGCATGGCCATAGACAGTGCCCTGCGGAACTGGCGCGAAGATGACTCGGTTGACCTGATCATTACCGATGCCGAAGGCGACAAGGCCTTTTGCGCCGGAGGTGACATTGCCGAGCTTTATGAAACGGGTATGAAAGGCGATTTCGCCTATGGTCAAACCTTTTGGCGCGATGAATACCGCTTGAATGCCCTGATCTTCGAATACCCCAAACCGGTGGTCAGCTTTCTGCAGGGTTTCACAATGGGCGGCGGTGTTGGCATCGGGTGCCACGGAAGTCACCGGATCGTGGGCGAGACCGCGCAGATCGCATTGCCTGAATGCTCCATCGGACTGGTTCCGGACGTCGGCAGCACGCTGATGCTGGCCCTGGCACCCGGCCGGTTAGGTGAATATCTGGGAACAACCGGACGACGCATGGGGCCAGGTGATGCGATTTATGCCGGATTTGCCGATCACTATATCCCGCAGTCCCAATGGTCCGATCTCATGGAACTGCTCGAAGCCTCTGGTGATGCCGAGATACTGGCCAAACACGCGCAGACTCCGCCGGAGAGTACATTGGAGCAGGACCAACCTGTGATCGATGACATATTCTCGGGCGAGGCGCTGGGCGACATCCTGACCAATCTGCGTAACGCTGATCCGGATTTCTCCACCAAAACTCTGGCCACACTCGGACGGCATTCACCTTTGTCTATGGCCTGTTACGTAGAAATGCTGCATCGATTGCGTGGGCCATCGCTGACAATACGCAAAGCGTTGGAACTGGAATTCCGGTTTACGTTCCGCGCCATGGAACACGGGGATTTTCTGGAAGGCATTCGCGCGCAGATCATAGACAAGGACCGCAATCCTAGGTGGAGCTTTGCGGATCAATCCGTACCCGCAGTCGTTGTTTCGAAAATGCTGCAACCACTGGGCGCGGACGCACTGACATTCGAGGAGGAATAAGGATGAAAATCGGGTTTATCGGCCTTGGCAACATGGGCGCACCGATGGCCGCCAATCTGGCGAAGGCCGGGCATGTTGTGGTTGGCTTTGACATGGCAGACGTCACAGTCGAAGGGGTCACCATGGCATCTTCCGGGGCCGAGGCCGTCGCCGGAGCAGACGTGGCAATTACGATGCTTCCAAACGGTCAGATCTTGCGATCTGTCGCGGACGAGATTGTTCCGGCCATGCAGAAAGGCGCCACCTGGATTGATTGCTCAACCGTCGACGTCGACAGCGCGCGCGCTGTGGCGGATCAGGCCCTGGCAGCCGGGCTAAGAGCCGTTGACGCTCCGGTTTCAGGCGGTATTGGGGGCGCCGCAGCTGGTACGCTGACTTTCATGGCAGGTGGTTTGAAAGAAGCGTTTTCAACGGCCGAACCGCTGTTCGACGTCATGGGCCAGAAGGCCGTTCATTGCGGCGACTCCGGCGCAGGTCAGGCGGCAAAGATCTGCAACAACATGATCCTCGGCGTCACCATGATCGCGACCTGTGAGGCTTTTGCACTGGCCGACAAGTTGGGGTTGGATCGCCAAAAGATGTTTGATGTCGTCAGTACATCGTCCGGATATAGCTGGACAATGAACGCCTATTGCCCTGCCCCCGGCGTTGGTCCCACCAGTCCCGCCGACAACGGCTACAAACCAGGTTTTGCTGCAGAGCTGATGCTGAAGGATTTACGCCTTAGCCAGCAGGCCGCGGAAGGGTCGGATGCGGACACACCCATGGGCCAGGCTGCAACGGCCTTGTATGAACAATTTGTCGAAGCTGAAGATGGGTTGGGGAAAGACTTTTCCGCCATGCTGCCCCGGTTTGAAAAGAGAGGCCGGAGCTGAGGCGCGTAAAGCAGTTTTTTGCTGACCCGAAAATAGTTGTTTGTCGTCACTTCTTTGTCCCGGTCTGTACGTGCTAAAACCAGTGCAGAATAATTGCAGGGGCCGCCGATGAAGACTCTGAGAATTTTTGGATCCATCGCTTTGCTGGTGATCAGTACGGCTGCGGTCGAAGCTGGCAACGGAAAGGGAAAGGCCGGGCACTGCCCGCCCGGTCTGGCCAAAAAGGCAGTCCCCTGCGTGCCACCAGGACAGGTCAAAAACCTATATCGGACGGGCGACCGTATCGAACGGGACTATGTCTGGATCGACGATCCCTATCGATACGGCCTGAAACGAGGCGGCAATTACGTTCGCGCCGGCGACTATGTCTACAGAATCGATCCTGAAACGCGGAAAGTTCTCAACCTGATCGGCGCCGTGGCGGATATCCTGTACTAGGAAACTGACGGGCCGCTATTCTGCAGCGACCCGGTCCAAATTCAACATCGGCCTGAGGTAGTGCCCGGTATGGCTGCCCTCACACTCCGCAACTTGCTCGGGTGTGCCCTCGGCAACAATCTGTCCGCCGCCATCGCCACCTTCCGGGCCAATATCGATGATCCAATCGGCGGTTTTGATCACATCCAGGTTGTGTTCGATCACAATGACCGTATTTCCCTGATCTACCAGTTCGTGCAGTACTTCCAGAAGCTTACGGACATCTTCAAAGTGCAGGCCGGTGGTCGGTTCATCCAGAATATACAGCGTCCGCCCGGTCGAACGTTTGGACAGTTCCTTTGAAAGCTTGACCCGCTGCGCCTCACCACCCGAAAGCGTGGTGGCCTGCTGTCCGACCTTGATATAACCCAGACCAACCCGCGCCAGTGCGTCCATCTTGTCGCGAATGGAAGGCACAGCTTTGAAGAAGTCCTGCGCGTCTTCCACCGTCATATCAAGAACATCCGCGATGGACTTGCCCTTGAATTTGATCTCCAGTGTCTCGCGGTTGTACCGCGCACCCTTGCAGGTTTCACAGGTCACGTAGACATCCGGAAGGAAGTGCATCTCGATCTTGATGACCCCGTCCCCCTGACAGGCCTCGCACCGACCTCCCTTGACGTTGAAGCTGAACCGTCCCGGTTTGTACCCTCGTGCCTTGGCCTCGGGCAGACCGGCAAACCAGTCGCGGATCGGGGTGAACGCCCCCGTGTAAGTTGCTGGATTTGAACGCGGAGTCCGCCCGATCGGCCGCTGGTCGATGTCGATGACCTTATCCAGATGCTCCAGTCCCTTGATCGTCTCGCACGGCGCAGGTGTCTGGCGCGCGCCATTCAGGCGCATCGACGCCGTTTTGAACAGCGTCTCAATGGTCAAAGTGGATTTCCCGCCGCCGGAAACCCCGGTCACACAGACAAACTTGGCCAAAGGAAACCCAGCCGTCACATTCTTCAGGTTGTTCCCGGTCGCATTGACCACCGACACCTTCTTCTTGTTGCCCTTGCGCCGTTCAGCGGGCACCGCGATCTCGCGCGTTCCGGCCAAGTATTGCCCCGTGATCGAGGCCGCATCCGCCGTTATTTCCGCAGGTGTTCCCTGGCTTACGACCTGCCCGCCATGCACACCGGCGCCGGGACCAATATCAAAAACGTAATCAGCCTCACGGATGGCTTCTTCGTCATGCTCAACAACGATCACGGTATTCCCTTGGTCGCGCAGGTTCTTGAGCGTTCCAAGCAGACGGTCATTGTCGCGCTGGTGCAACCCGATTGACGGCTCGTCCAGCACATACAGAACCCCTGTCAGACCCGAACCGATCTGGCTGGCCAACCGGATCCGCTGGCTTTCGCCACCAGACAGGGTTCCACTTGAACGTGACAGCGTAAGGTATTCCAAACCAACATTATTCAGGAATCCAAGTCGTTCGCGGATTTCCTTGAGAATTGCGCGAGCAATCTCGTTTTTCTGCGTACTCATATGGTTCGGAGCATCCTCGATCCAGGCCAGAGCCTCCTTGATGGACATCTGAACCACCTGCCCAACATGCAGGCCCGCGATTTTGACGGCCAGGGCTTCGGGACGCAGACGGTAACCATCACATGTGCCGCATGGGCGGTTATTCTGATAGCGCTCGAATTCTTCACGGATCCAGGCGCTGTCGGTCTCGCGGTAACGGCGTTCCATATTGGGAATTACACCCTCGAAACTGCGAGTCACTTGATAAACCCGTCCACCTTCGTCGTAACGGAACTGTATTTCTTCATCACCAGACCCCCGAAGGAACACCTGCTGCACCTTCTCCGGCAGGTCTTTCCATGGGGTGTTCTTGTCAAACTCAAAGTGGCGGGCGATGGCTTCGATGGTTTGCAGGAAGTACGGCGATTTACCCTTTCGCCACGGCGCCAGTGCCCCGTCATACAGTTTCAGTGTCTGGTCCGGCACCACGAGACGCTCATCGAAGAACAGTTCCACTCCCAGACCGTCGCAATCCGGGCATGCCCCAAAAGGTGCGTTGAACGAGAACAGGCGCGGCTCGATCTCGGGGATCGTGAAGCCGCTGACCGGACAGGCAAAATTCTCGCTGAAAGTGATACGTTCGGGGTCTCCTTCGCGCGGCGCGGTTTCCAGAAACGCGATTCCGTCGGCCAGATCCAGCGCAGTCCGCAGGCTGTCGGCCAGACGTGTTTCCATCCCTTCGCGTACAACCAGACGGTCGACTACGACGTCGATGTCATGGCGAAACTTCTTGTCCAGAGTGGGCGGCTCATCAAGTTCATAGAACTCCCCGTCCACCTTGACGCGCTGGAAGCCTTGTTTGCGAAGTTCCAGAAACTCCTTTTTGTACTCCCCTTTTCGGTCCCGCACGATGGGTGCCAGAAGGTATCCGCGCATCCCTTCCTCCATCGCCATGATGCGGTCGACCATGTCCTGCACCTGTTGCGCCTCAATGGGGAGACCCGTGGCAGGGCTGTAGGGCGTCCCTGCACGCGCGAACAGCAGGCGCAAATAGTCATAGATCTCGGTGACCGTACCAACGGTGGAGCGTGGGTTCTTCGACGTCGTTTTCTGCTCGATGGAAATCGCCGGGGACAGGCCGCTGATATGGTCAACGTCTGGCTTTTCCATCATGTCCAGAAACTGGCGCGCATAAGCGGACAGGCTTTCGACATAGCGTCTTTGACCTTCGGCATAGATGGTATCAAAGGCCAGCGACGACTTGCCCGAACCAGACAGACCTGTAATCACCACAAGCTGATCGCGTGGAATGTCAACATCAATACTTTTGAGGTTATGCTCGCGCGCTCCGCGCACCTCGATATTCTTCAGCTCAGCCATTTCGGCCCCCAACAGACAAGTGTCCTAGAAATAGGCGAGCCAAGCTGAGTCTCCAACACAAAAGTTAGAACAAAATGTGAACAGTCGGATTATTGCCGACAACTCCTGACATTGGCCCCATGTCGATCGCCTCAATGGGCAACTGTTTTCGGTCAATCTAGGAAATCAGGGAAATGGCGCGGTTGACGGGGCTCGAACCCGCGACCCCCGGCGTGACAGGCCGGTACTCTAACCAACTGAGCTACAACCGCGCATTTAGGGTCTATGTCTGATCCATTGACCCGGATCACAGGCTGGCAGCGATGGCGCGGTTGACGGGGCTCGAACCCGCGACCCCCGGCGTGACAGGCCGGTACTCTAACCAACTGAGCTACAACCG